>JAEZXM010000035.1 GCA_023419875.1 Pseudomonadota bacterium
GGCCGACGGCGATCGGCGCGGCGCCGCCCGGCTGCCGGGCGTGCGGCCGGGCGAGGGCGGCGGCGACCGCGGCGAGGAGGAGCGTGCGCGCGCTGAAGAGGAGGATCTTCTTGAGCCGGAGCCGCCGCTGCGTCTCCTTGCGCGCGCGCAGGAGGAAGTCGATCGCGGGGAAGGGTGTCGGGCGCGGGCGCCGGCGGAAGAAGAGGTGGATGGCGAGCGGGATCGCCGCCGCGAGGAGGCCCCAGAGGAGCGCGGGGTTGCCGAAGCCGAGGTTCATGCGGCCGTCCGCTCCCGGCGGGCGAGGAAGGGGAGGAGCACGGTGTCGAGCGTCGCGTCGGTTCGACACATGGTGTAGTCCACGTCCGACTCCAGGGCCGAGCGGCGCACCTCCTCGAGCCAGCGGCGGAAGAGATCGAGGTAGCCCTTGCGCATGTCGCGGCCGTTGGCCTCGACCTGGCGCTCGTCCTCCATCGAGAGGAAGAGGGTCGGGTCCTCGAAGGGGAACTCGAGCTCGGCCGGATCGAGGACGTGGAACAGGGTCACCTCGTGCTTGCGCCGGCGGAGCTGGCCGAGGCGCTTCAGCACGTTCTCCTCGCGGTCCATGAGGTCGGAGAACACCAGCACCGAGGAGCGGCGAGGCGCGTTCTCGATCACCCAGTCGATCGCCGTGCCGAGCTCCGTCGTCCCCCCGGCGTGGCACCGCTCGAGCGCGTCCACCATCGGTCCGACGTGGTTCGCCGCCGCGCGCGGCGGGAGGGCCGACTCCACCTTCCCCGCGACCACCACCAGCCCCGCCGCGTCCTGCTGCCGGACGAGCAGGTACGCGAGCGAGGCCGCCATCGCGCTCGCGTACTCGAGCTTCGTCATCCGGGTCGGCTCCCCGCGGTAGCCCATCGACCCCGAGCTGTCCACGACCAGGTACGCGCGCAGGTTCGTCTCCTGCTCGAACCGCTTCACGTAGTACTTGTCGAACTTGCCGTACGCCTTCCAGTCGATGAGCCGGATCTCGTCCCCCGGCGCGTACTCCTTGTGCTCCGCGAACTCCACCGACTGCCCGTGGTGCGGAGACTTGTGGAGCCCGGAGAGGATCCCCTCGGTGATCGCGCGCACGCGAAGGCGCAGGTTGCCCATCTTCGCGAGCACCAGCGGATCGAGGAGGGCGGGGCGGGGGGCGTCGGGCATCAGCGGGGTCCGATCGACGCTCGCCCTTCCCCTGAGCTTGTCGAAGGGTCAGGGCGAGCGGGGGTGGGTTCCATCAGGCTGGGTCTTTCTTCTCCGCTCGTGCTGAGCCTGTCGAAGCACGAGCGGTCACTGCCTGCCTCTTCTCGCCCTTCGACAGGCTCAGGGCGAGCGGGGGGCGGGGGTCCACCCGTGGGGCGAGCGGGGGTCTGGGATCCGCTGGAGCGAGCGGGGAGTTCATGTCCGCTCGTGCTGAGCTTGTCGAAGCACGAGCGGTTACCCTCTACGCCCCCTCGCCCTTCGACAGGCTCAGGGCGAGCGGGGGGCTGGGGTTCACCCGTGGGGCGAGCGGGGACTTCCTGTCCGCTCGTGCTGAGCCTGTCGAAGCACGAGCGGTCACCCGGGGCGTTTCTGCACCTACGCGTGTCCGCCCCACCCCGCGATGCCGCGAGCGCGCGGATGCTCGACCAGTCACCCTCGATCAGCGCCCGCTTCTTGGCCCTCGACCACCCCTTGAGCTTGCGCTCCATCCAGAACGCCTCGTCCCGCTCCACGAACTCCTGCGACCAGACGAGCTTCACCGGCCGCAGCGCGGCCGTGTGTCTGCCGAACGCACCACTCTCGTGCTGGGCGATCCGGGTCTCCAGATCGTCCGTATGTCCCACGTAGAAGCTGCGATCGCTGCACTCGAGCATGTACACGAAGAACGGCTTCATTCTCGGGTCTCCTCCTCGACGAAGACCCGATCCAAGGTTCAGGCCAGCCTTACACCTTCACCGTCTCCACCAACCGATCCACGATCTGCGCGGAGGTCACGCCCTCGGACTCGGCGCGGAAGTTGGTGATCACCCGGTGCACGAGGACGTTGCGCGCCAGGGCGCGGACGTCCTCCTCGGCGGCGGCCATGCGGCCGTCGAGGATCGCCCGGCTCTTCGCGCCGAGGATGAGGTACTGGCTCGCGCGCGGGCCGGCGCCCCAGGAGACGTTCTCCTTCACGAAGGGCGGCGCGCCGGGCTCGCCGGGGCGGGTGCGGCGGACGAGCTCCACGGCGTAGCGGATCACGTGGTCCGCCGCGGGCACGCGGAGCACAAGGTCCTGGAGGTCGCGGATCTTGTGAGGGGAGAGGACGCGGTGGAGCGGCGGCCGGGACGAGACGGTGGTGGAGCGGACGATCTCCAGCTCCTCCTGCGCCGACGGATAGGTGACGTTCACGTAGAACATGAACCGGTCGAGCTGCGCCTCGGGGAGCGGATAGGTCCCCTCCTGCTCGATCGGGTTCTGGGTCGCGAAGACGAGGAAGGGGAGATCGAGCGGGTAGGTCTCGCCGCCGGCCGTCACCCGGTACTCCTGCATCGCCTGGAGGAGCGCCGCCTGCGTCTTGGGCGGCGTGCGGTTGATCTCGTCGGCGAGGAGCAGGTTCGCGAAGATGGGCCCGCGCACGAAGCGGAAGGTGCGCCGCCCGGTGGTGTGGTCCTCCTCGAGCACGTCCGTGCCGGTGATGTCCGAGGGCATGAGGTCGGGCGTGAACTGGATCCGGTTGAAGGACAGATCGAGCACGTCCGCGACGGTGGAGATGAGGAGCGTCTTCGCGAGCCCCGGCACGCCCACGAACAGGCAGTGGCCCCGCGCGAAGAGCGAGACGAGCAGCGAGTCCACGACCTCCTTCTGCCCCACGATCCGCTTCTCGATCTCCTTGAGGAGCGTGCGCCGCGCGTCGTGGAGCTCGCGCACGGCGGCGAGGTCGGCGTCGGGTCCGGGGGCGCGCTCGACGAGGTCGCCGCCGGTCTGGGTGGGTAGCGTCATGGTGGGTTGGTCTCCTGGCCGGTGAGGATCCGGGTGAAGCGTCGCTCGCGCTCGGCGCCCGCCGTGTCCCCGAGGCCGTCGAGGACCCGGGCGAGCCCGGCGTGGATCTCCGGGTCGAAGGGATCGACCCGGTTCGCCGCGGTGAGGTGAGCGCGGGCGGCCGCGAGGTTGCCGCGATCGAAGAGGAGCCGGCTCATCTGGAGGTTCAGGGCCGGGTAGTCGGGGTTCCAGGCGAGCGCCTCGGAGAGCACCTTCTCCGCCTCGCCCTTCGCGCCGGCCTGCACCGCCGCCAGCGCATAGCGGCCCGAGAGGATCGGGAACCGCGCCCCGACCCGGCCGTACGCCTTCGCGTACTCCATCCGCGCCGACGACCAGCGCCCGCGCTCGCGGAAGATCTCGCCGAGGCGCGCGTAGCCGCGCGACTCCTCGTCCGGGATCTCCGCCCACTCCGCGAACTGCGTCCCCTTCTTCGGGTCGTCCTTGAACCGCAGCTTCTCGAGCTCGTGCTTGCCGCCCCTCGGCAGCGGCCGCTGGCCCATGTAGCGCGTCCAGTCGTCCTGGAACTTCTTCCACGACACGCCCGCCGCCTCGGCCATCGCGGCCTCCCAGGCCTTGCCCTCGCCGATCCGCGCGGTCACCTTCGCGAGCGCCTGCGAGCCGCGCTGCTTCACCAGCCACTCGACCGCGAGCGCCACCTGCGCGTACGCGAGCGCGGCGCGCTCCGGGGTCGGCAGCTTCGCGAACGAGGGGTGCATCTCGGCGAAGGTGACGAGGTTCTTCTTGCCCGCCGCCTCGCGGAGCAGCGCCGCCGAGAACGGCGTCACCGGCTCGTACTTCCCCCGCCAGGCCTGCTCGAACCACTTCGCCAGCCCCTCCTGCATCCAGAGCGGGGCGCGGTTCCCGGTGCGGGCGGTCACGACGTTGTGCGTGTACTCGTGCGCCGCGGTGTCGAGCCAGTCGTAGCCCTTGAGCAGCGCCCGCGGCGTCAGGATCATGAGCTTGTTGAACTTCGCCACCGCCACCGTGCCCGTGGTGCGCACCGACTCCTCGTCGAGCGTCGAGAGCTCGGCGAGCTGCTTCGCGTCGGCGACGATCTCCACCGCGACCTTGCCCGGCGGGACCCAGCCGAGCCCCTTCTCGAGGGCCGCGCGCTGCTTCTCGAGCGTCTCGACGAGGTACGGAACGAGCACCTCGTCCTTGCCCTTCGGGTGGGTGACGACGAAGTGCTCGCTCTCGAAGCGGACGTGGTCCTTCGTGATCTCGCGCGCCGCCCGGGTGAGATCGACGTAGCCATACGGATCGCGCTTCCCCGCGCCGCGGAAGAGCTCCAGCGCCTCCTGGTAGCGCTGCTGGTGGAAGCGCAGGGCGCCAACCGCGTAGCGGACGTACTCGCTCGCCTTCTCGTACGGCTCGAAGGGCGCGAGCAGCGCCTCGGCCGCGGCCGGGTCCTCGCTCCGGAGCGCCTCCAGCGCGCGCAGCGCAACCGTGTCCCGGTCCGACGCGGCCGGGACCGCGGCGACCGGGGCGAGGAGGGCCAGGATGGCGACGAACGTTCTCACTTCACGAGCTCCTCGTAGTAGCGCTGGACGTCGGTCCGGTAGCGCTCGGGGGTGCCCTGCTTCATGGCCTCGAGCAGATCCTTGCGGAAGGCCTCCGGGACCTTGTGCGCCTCGGCGCCGGGGATCTTCACCTTCTCGCGCGACGGGTCGTAGCCGTCTCCGCCGCGGCCGTCCGAGCTCCCCTCACCCATCGCGAAGGGGAACGGGAACCCGCCGCCCTCGCCGCCCTGCATGCTCTTCGCGGCGTCCTCGAGCCCCTTGCGGAAGCGGGCGAGGGCGTCCATCGCCAGGTCCTGCTCCCCGCGGCCGCGCTGCGGGTTGCGCTCCCCGAGCTCCCCCGCCGCCTGGCCCATGTGCCCGCGGGCCTCGCCGAGCTGCCCCTGCGCCTGCGGCGGGAACACCGGCGCGCGCTTCGCGAGCCCGTCGAGCGCCTCCTGGAGCCGCCCCGCCTCCTGCTCCAGCTCCGACTGACGCTGCGAGAGCTCGCCCAGCCGCTGCTGCTCCTGCGGCGAGAGCACCGAGCGCGGATCCGGGAACAGCTTCGAGAGCTCCTCGCGGATCTCCTGCACCTTGGGCTGCGCCTGCGCCACCCGCCGCCGGGCCTCGTCGAGCCGCGGCCGCTGGACCGGGTCCACCGGCAGGAGCCCGGCGCTGTCGAGCTCGAGGTCGCGCGAGAGCGACTCCACCGAGAGCTGCGCCCGCCGGACCGCCTCGTGCGCCCCGTCGAGCTCGCGCATTGCAAGCGCGCGCTCGAGGTCCCCCAGCGCCTCTGCGCTCGCCTCGAAGTCCGGCTCCGACCGGAAGGTCGCCCCCGGCCGCGCGCGATCGACGTCCTCGCGCGCGCTCTTCGCGAGCTGGTGCAGGCGCTTCAGCATGTCCTCCGCCTTCCGGAGCTGCTCCTGGATGCGGCGGCGGTACTCGGCGCGGATCTTCTCGGTCTGGGCGGCCGCGTCCTTCTGGCCCTGCTCCAGCTTCTCGAGCTGCTCCTTGAACGCGAGCATCTCCTTCATGAGCGCCGCCGCCCGCTCGTCGGGGACGCGCGCGGTGCGGGAGAGCCCGGAGGCCATCCGGTCCATCGCGCTCGCGAGCTGGTCGAGCGCCTTCATCGCCCCCTCGATGTCGCCCTGGGCGAGCTTCTTCTCCACCTCGTCGAGCCCGCCGAGGAGATCCTGCGACTTCGCCAGCTCGGCGAGCGCCTCCTGGTTCATGTGCTCGTCGTTGAACCCCTTCGAGAGCTCGGCCATGCGCCGGAGCAGGTCACGGACCTGCTCCTTCATCCGCCCGACCTGCGCCAGCAGGTCCTTCTTCGCCTGCTCGCTGGGCGCGCTGCGGTACTTCTCCATGAGCTCGGCGAGCTCCCGCCGCTTCTTGCCCAGGTCCTTCGCGAGCTGGAGGAGGTCCTCGGCGCGCCGCTTGTCGAGGAGCTGCTCGAGGTAGAGCACGCTCCTTTCCATCGTGCCCTCGAGCGTCGCGTCCCACCGCTCGACGATGCTCGTCGCGACCGACACCGCCTCGCGGCCCTGGCGACGCGTGACCTCCGACGGCCCGCGGGCGGCGCGGAGCGCGAAGAGGAGCTGGCCGCGGTTCGCGATGACGTTCTCGATCCCCGAGCGGACATCCTGCGCCACGTTCTCGAGCGCCTGGGCCACCTCACGCGGGCCGGCCGGATCGCGCCGGATTTCCCGGGCGGTCTGGCGGAGGCGGTCGGTGAGCGTGCGGGTGCGGGCGTCCACCGCCTGCGTGCCCGGGATACGCTCCTCGGTGTTGGGCGATCCCCGGCCGCGCATGTCGAGGCGGTCGCCCAGGTTCCCGACCAGCTCCTCGTACACCTCCTTCGCCTTGTCGAGCATCTGCCGCCGGTGCTCGGCGGCGGAGTAGATGCGGAGGAACCGGGTCTCGGACGAGGAGACCTTGGGCCCGGAGACCGTGTCCCCGTCCTTCGCCTCCACACGGAAGCCGAGCCGCTCCCCCTCGCCGAGCTGGAGCGGGGCGACCGCGAGGGGGTGCGAGCCCGAGGCGCGGCGGATCGGATCGTCCGCGCGGAGGGTGATGCGCTTCGGCTCGCCTTGCGGCGGCTCGAGGACGAGCGTCACCTCGCCGAGGCCGATGTCGTCCTCCGCCTCCCAGCCGAGCTGCACCACTGCGCCCGGCTCGACCTCGACCTCGCGCTCGGGCGCGGTGAGCCGGACGAGCGGGTAGGCGTCGGGCTCGACCACGATCGGGATGTGCGGCCCCTCGGCGAGGAGCCTCCCCTTCCCGTCGAAGAAGCGGAACCGGTAGCTCCCTGCGCCGGTGAGAGGAAACCCGCCCGCGAGGTCGCGGCCGCCGGCGACCGTGAGCGCGTAGCGCTGGGTCCGCTTCCGCTCCGTCGCCAGAGCGGGAGCGGGAGCGGCCGGGGCGGCGCTCTCCGCGGCGGGACCGGCCCCCGTCCCCTGCGCCGCGGCCGCGGTCACCGGCTCCGCCGCAGGGTCCGTCACCTCGAGCAGGATCTCGGCGGTCGCGACCACGCGGTCGGCGCGCGTGCGAAGGCCGACGTCGGTCCCCTTGGGCGCGCGCACCTCGCCGCCCGTGCCGGAGATCGTCCGCGGCTCCCGGCGCATGTAGGCCGGGTAGCGGTAGGTGAGCTCGATGTCGCCGGTGATCGGGTCTCGCATGATCGGCGAGCCCGGAGGATCGCCGGCCAGCACCCTGCGGTACGCGGCGAGGAGCGGGCCCCGTCCCGCGGCGAAGGCGAGGAGGTGGACCCCGACCACGGCGAGGAGGAGCCAGCCCACCTGGAGCGCCGGCCTCGCGGACAGCGCGCGGGAGAGGTCGAGCGTGCGGGCGCGCTCCGCCGTGCGCTCCACGTGCGCGTCCACGAGCGCGACCGAGAGCTGGCCACCCTCGGCGATCGCCTCGCGCTCGCGCAGGAGCTCGACCGAGCTCTGGAGCGCCGACCGGAAGGCCGGATCGGCCGCCGCGACGGTGCGGGCCGTGAGCGCGTCGCCGCCCAGGCGGCGGACGAGATCACGGATCGCGAAGGCCAGGCCGGCGAGGAGCGCCGCACCCGCGGCGCCGAGCGCGACGGAGCGGACCGGGAGCCGCGCCCCCGCCCGGAGCGCGAGCGCGCCGGCGAGGAGGCACACCAGGGCGACCGCGAGGCCGAGCCCGACGCGGGAAAGGAGCGTGATCCCGGCCTGTCGGCGCCGGGCGCTCCCGAGCAGGCGGGCGATGTCGGTCTGTGCGCGGGTCATGAAGCGGCGGGCCGGAGGAATCGCGTCCAGGGAGGATAACCTGCCGCCTCCGCCCGGGCGACCTCGGCTCCGGGCAGGCGGGGGAGCGGCGGGGTGCCGGATGGGGTGGGCCGTCCCGCTCCTGCTCACGCGTCCCGGATCGGCCCGCGCCGCAGCTCCCATTCCGCGTGGAACCGCTCGAGCGCCTCGTCAATCGCGAGCGGCCGGTTCCGGAGCAGCGCCTCCGCCCGGGCGACCACGAGGCCGCCGCGCAGGGGCCGCGGGGCGGGCAGGTTCGCGTCGGCGGCGCGGATCGCGAGGATCTCGCCCCGGAGCCCGAACCGGCCGGCGATGCGCCGGGCGAGGTCCACGCGGCCGAGCACGGTCGCGTCGCAGACGTGGAGCACGCCCGCGTAGGCGTGCTCGAGGAGGAGCTCGAGGCAGCGCGCGGCGCCGGCCGAGGAGAGCGTCGTCGAGACCTGCTGGTCCTCGAAGGCCCGGACCGCCTCGCCGCGGGCGAGCTTCTCGACGACGGACTCGGCGAAGGTGGCGCGCGTCCCGCGGCGGCCACCGTAGACCACGGCCACGCGCGCCACCGCGGAGCCGGGCGCGAGGAGAAGCGCCGCCTCTTCCCCGCAGCGCTTCGCCCGCGCGTAGGCGCCGCGCGGGTTCGGGATCGCCTCCTCGTCGTAAGGGCCCGCGGTCCCGTCGAAGACGTAGTCCGTCGAGACCGCCACGAGCCGCGCCCCGAGCGTGCGGCAGGCGCGGGCCACCTCGGCGGTGCCCTCCGCGTTGACGCGGAAGGCGAGGTCCGGATCGCCCTCGCAGGCGTCCACGTCGGTGATCGCGCCGGCGTGGAGCACCGCCTCCGCGCGAAAGGCGACGAGCGCCGCGGCGGTCTCGCCGGGACGGGCGAGGTCGGCGGGGGCGTAGGTGAAGCGATCAGCGACCGCTCGTGCTTCGACAGGCTCAGCACGAGCGGTGCTTGAAGAGTCCGCGGGCCCTCGTGCTTCGACAGGCTCAGCACGAGCGGCAGCTGAAGAGTCCGCTCGCCCTGAGCTTGTCGAAGGGCGAGGGGTGCTTGAAGCGTCCGCTCGCCCTGACCCTTCGGCAGGCTCAGGGGAAGGGCGAGCGGGGAAATCGAGCCGGCACTTCCCGCGCCCGATCGCGAGCACCTCGTGCCCCGCGGCGAGGAGCTGCTCCACCGCCTCGCCGCCGAGGAGCCCATTCGCGCCGGTGACCGCGACCCTCACGCCCGCCCCCCGTACTGCTTCGCGTAGTATTCGCGGTACTCGCCGGTGAGGACCCGCTCCCACCAGCCGCGATGCTCGACGTACCAGCGCACCGTCTCCCCGAGCCCCTCCTCGAACGAGCGCCGCGGCGACCAGCCGAGCTGCGCCATCGCCTTCGAGACGTCCATCGCGTAGCGGCGGTCGTGCCCGGGGCGGTCCGGGACGAAGCGGACGAGCGACTCGGGCTTGCCGAGGAGCGCGAGCACGCGCTTCACGATGTCGAGGTTCCGCCGCTCGCTCGCGCCGCCGAAGTTGTAGACCTGCCCCGGCGCGCCGCGGTCGAGCGCGGCGAGGAGGCCGCGGCAGTGGTCGTCCACGTGGATCCAGTCGCGGACGTTGAGGCCATCGCCGTAGACCGGGAGCGGCTCGTCCCGGAGCGCGTTGGCGATCATGAGCGGGATGAGCTTCTCGGGGAACTGGTACGGACCGTAGTTGTTCGAGCAGCGGGTCACGACCACCGGGAGCTCGTAGGTGCGGGCGTACGCGAGGGCGAGGAGATCGCTCGCCGCCTTGGAGGCCGAGTAGGGCGACGACGGCGCGAGCGGCGATTCCTCGGTGAAGAGGCCCGTCGGCCCGAGCGACCCGTACACCTCGTCGGTCGAGACATGGACGAACTTCTTCACGCCGAGCTCGCGCGCCGCCTCGAGCAGCACCTGCGTCCCGCGGACGTTGGTCTCGATGAAGACCGCCGGCGCGAGGATGGAGCGATCGACGTGGCTCTCCGCCGCGAGGTGCAGGACCGCGTCCATCCGCTCCGTGCGCCAGAGCTCCGCGAGGAGCGCACCGTCGGTGATGTCGCCACGGACGAACCGGTAGCGGGGGCTGTCGAGCCGCTCGAGGTTCTCGAGATTCCCGGCGTAGGTGAGCTTGTCGAGGACGACGACGCGGTCCGCGGCGCGCTCGGCGAGCAGGAGCCGCACGAGGTTCGAGCCGATGAAGCCGGCGCCGCCGGTGAGGAGGAGGGTCATTGGACAGAAGAACCTCGCCCAAGACATAGACCTCGACGGGTGGGCAGTCGATCGGTCAGACCCGTCCGAGTACCTCGGGCCCGGTCCCGAGCGCCGCCGCGGGGCGCTCCGGGCCCCCCCCAGGCGTGCTACCTTGGCGCACCAACTGCGTGAATTTCCGGTCCCGACAGGACGTCCCGATGGTGGATGACGACGACCTCGCGCTCGTCCAGCGCGCCAGGCTGGGCGACGCGGGTGCATTCCGCGCGCTGGTCGTCCGCTATCAGAGGAAGGTCTACGCCGTGGCGCTGGGCATCGTGAAAGACGCGGATCTGGCCTGGGACGTGGCCCAGGACGCCTTCGTGCGCGCCCACCGGGGCCTCGACGGCTTCAAGGGCGAGTCGGCGTTCGCCACGTGGCTCTTCCGGATCGTGACGCACGTGTCGATCGACTCCGTCCGCAAGGAGCGGGTGACGCTCCGGGACGACGTCGACGAGGTGCGTGAGACGGACCTCGAGGACGCCGGCGAAGGGATCCTCGGGACCTCGCTCGGCAACGATCCGGGGCAGACGCTGCTCCGCCGCGAGCTCGCGGGCAAGCTCGCGGACGCGCTCGCGACGCTGCCCGAGAAGCACCGGACGATCCTCGTGCTCCGCGAGATCGAAGGTCTCTCCTACGAGGAGCTCGCCGAGCGGCTGGACATTCACAAGGGGACGGTGATGAGCCGCCTCTTTCACGCGCGGAAGAAGATGCAGGCCGCGCTCCGCGGGTACGCCGGGGTGCCGCGCGGCGCCTCGGGGACCGGCACCGAGGTTGAACGGGGAGGGATGGAAGGGAAGGTCGAGGACTAGCAGATGAACGCCTGCGTGCACATCGCACCGATGATCGGAGCCCGGCCGGGCGAGCTGTCCGCCGAGGAGAGCCGTGCGCTCGCGGTCCACCTCGAGACCTGCCCCGACTGCCGCGCCCTGGCGTCGAGCTTCGCGGTGACCGAGGGGCTCCTGGCCGAGGGGCTCCTGGCACGCGCGAACGCGAGGGACTTCGGGCCGTTCGTCGACCAAGTCATGGCAAGGGTGTCCCCGCGCCCCGCAGCCGTCCGTGGCTTCCGCGCACGGGCGGTGCTCACCACCCTGCGAGAGCGCTGGAAGCTCGCGGCCGTGGGCGCTGCGGCCGCCGTCGTTCTGGCGGTGGTTTCGAGCTTCATGTACGGTGGCGGGCGCGTCGAAGAGCCGGAGCGCCTCGCCTCCATGGAGATCGAGCTGTCCGGAGGGAGCACCGTTTTGCAGACGCCCGACGGTCCGGTGGTGCTGCTCGCGCTCGACGACGGAACGGGCTCGTAGCCCGCATCGCCAGGAGGCCTGGTTCGACATGACCCGCCGGATCGCCGTCGCCTGCGCCTTCGTCGCCGGAATCGTTTCCGCCACTGCCCCCGCCTCGGCTCGCGCCGACGTGCCGGTGCACATCCGGATCATCAAGGGCTCGAAGCAGGGGCCCGCGAAGATGGACGAGTCGCTCCTCGTCCTGAAGAAGCAGCTCTCCGCCCTCGCATACGTGCGGTGGGAGCAGGCGTCCGACGAGCAGCGGACGATGTCGAAGGGGAAGATCGAGTTCTTCAAGCTCCCCGACGGCGACGACGTGTCGATCCAGCTCAAGGACGAGCAGCCGAACAAGGTGACCTTCCTCGTCACCCTCCTCGCCCTCAAGACGCAGAACAAGCTCACCGTCGAGCGCGGTCAGCGGATCGTGCACCAGGTGAGCGGCGAGAAGGGCGGGAGCGCGTACTTCCTGACGGTGATCGTCTGGCCGGACGCGCGGTGAACTGGGCCTAGACCGAACCCGTAGGCTGCATCGGGATCCGAAGGGTCTCGTCCACCGCCACCCGATCGAGCGCCGCCGAGAGGTGCTCGCAGAGCGCCTCCACCGCGAGCTCCGTGTCCCGGCCCACCTCGTCGCGGCCATCCTCCCAGGCGAGGACGAGGGCCTTCGTGCCCGGGCGTTCGCCCGTGAGGCTGAAGCGGGCGATCACGTGGTCCAGGGTCGCGCCCCCGCCGCCGTCGAAACCCTGCAGCATGGCCTCGGCGCGATCCGCGTCGCGGAGCGCGGCGCGCGAGGCTCCGACGGCGAGTGCCCCGAGGTTCAGGGCGGAGAGGATCTCGTGCTTCGTCTGGGCGGTCCGCAGGACCGTTCCGACGCGACGGACCGCGCCGCGCATCTCGGCGTTGCGCTTCCGCTCGTGCAGGAGGCGCCGCGGGTTTGCCCAGCGGAGGTAGCCGAGCTTCCAGAGCGCCACCGCCGCGCCGAGCGCCAGGGCGCCGACGAACCAGATCGCCTGGCTCGGCGTGGCGAGCCGCATCCCCACCGCGAGAACGCCCAGCGCCGCGCAGCCAGCGTAGAGCACCAACACCGCCTGCCGGTGCGAGAGCCCCATCGAGAGGAGCCGATGGTGGATGTGCCCGCGGTCGGCGGAGAAGAGCGGCGCGCCGCGGACCGCGCGGCGGGCCATCGCGAGGAGGGTGTCGGCGATCGGGATGCCGAGTGCGACGATGGGGACGACGAGCGTCACCGCCATCGAGTGCTTCTGGTTCGACTTGATGGCGGTGGTGGCGAGGACGAACCCGAGGAACATGGACCCGGTGTCGCCCATGAAGATGGTCGCCGGGTTGAAGTTGTAGAAGAGGAAGCCGAGGATCGCGCCGGCGAGCGCCGCGGTGAAGAGCATCATCAGCGGCTCGCCCCCGAAGGCCGCCACCGCGAACGTGCTCGCGACCGCGATGAGCGCCACCCCGCCCGCGAGCCCGTCGAGCCCGTCGATGAGGTTCATCGCGTTCACGACGCCCGCGATCCAGAGCATCGTGAACGGCAGGGCGAACGGGCCCAGCACGATGACGCCGCCGAACGGGTTCGAGATGACGTCGATGCGGTAGCCGAGCTCGTACATCAGCGCCGCGACCGCGAACTGGATGAGGAACTTGGAGCGGGCGCCGGTGCCGCGGAGGTCGTCCACGATCCCGAGCCCGGCGATGATCGCGCCGCCGATGATCAGGCCCAGCGCTTGCCGCGGCGCCGACCAGAAGCGCCGGCCCACCTCGCTGTCCACGAAGTAGACGGCGGCGAGGGGGACGAGGAACGCCAAGACGATGGCCACGCCGCCGAGGCGCGGGACGGGCTTCCCGTGGACCTTGCGCGAGCTGAGGGCGTGGTCGTAGAGGCCCCGGCGGCGGGCGAACGAGCGCACCACCGGCGTCAGCACTGCGGCCGTCGCGACCGCTGTGAGGAAAGCGACTCCAGCAGCCTTCATGCTGGAACCCTCTTCCCGGGTGTCCCTACACCCCGGGTCGCTGACGTGCGTGGATCGAGCCCTGCGTTCGCGAGTGCCACCGCCACCTTTTCGCCTCTTCCCCCGAGTGCTCGATGCAGTGATGCACGCCGCGATCCGCCGAGGACTCTCGCAGACTGATGCTGGGAGTCAAGGCGGTGGATGTGTGCGGGGGCGGGACACGCGTGCACGCGAACGTCACAACGCGTTGTGGTCACTCGATCGCGATCGCCATGCCCCCAACCCGGCGAGTGCTTCTGAGGGCCCGCGCTTCGAGAGCAGCCTCACTACTGGCGAAAGCCTTCGCGGCCCGAGCGATCGCGGCCGCAGGAAACGTTCAGGGGCCGGGGTGACGCGACCGGGGAGGCCAGGGTACTGTCTCGCGCGATGCAGAGCGCGACCGAGCTCACGAGGACCGTTACAGCTCCGGTCGGCGCTCGCATTCTCCGCGGGACATATTGGTGGATGACGATCGTTCTCGCCGTGGCCGCGGCGCTCGTCGCTGTCCTCGGGCCTGCGCGGACATGGGAGGTGATCGGCGGCGCCGTCGATTTGGCTCTCTCGCACTCCTGGTCCGACACGCAGGAGCCGCGGCCGGCGGTTCCGTGGAAGCGCGTTGCGCACGCCGGAGGCATGGTCGCCGGCCTCACGTACACGAACTCGCTCGACGCCCTCGAGGTGAACTACGCAGCCGGGCACAGGGTCTTCGAGATCGATTTCGAGCGGACCACCGAGGGCCGGCTCGTTGCCCTTCATGACTGGGAAGACACCTGGAGGGCGACGCGACCCTACGCTCGGCGTGAAGGCCGGCAGGATCTGAGCACGTTCCTGTCCGAGCCGATGAGTGGCGGGTTGCGCCCGATGACTTGGGAGATCATCGCGGATTGGCTTCGAGCCCACCCCGACACCTACCTGGTGACCGATGCCAAGGAAGGAAACCTGGCGATCCTCGCCACGATTGCGAAGAACCAGGACCTCGTCCCGCGCATCGTTCCTCAGATCTACCTCTTCCGAGAGTACGATCGCGTTCGCGAGATGGGCTATCCGCGCGTCTTGCTCAGCCTCTACCAGCTCGAGTGGGGTACCTGGCCGGTGCTGAGGTTCGTGCGGTCTCACGCGGTCGCAGGCCTGGTTTGCGTCCCCGATCGGCTCCGACGCGGTTCACTCGGCCTCAGAGCGCGAGCGCTCGGCATCCCGGTGTTCGCGCACACCGTCAACGACCTCCGGGAGGTCGCCGAGATCGAGGCGCTGGGCGCAACCGGCGTGTTCACCGATTCCCTGACCCCCTAGTCCTGCGACGACCACGTTCCCTGCTCCATGCTCATGTTTCGACGCCTCCGTAGCGCATGCGCCGCTCACCCAAGGGCGACCGCTTGGGCGGCCTATGCCGTCTGGCTCGTCGCGCTCCTCCTCGTGCTCCAGTACTTCCACAGGCCGAAGCTGCTCTATGTCTTCGCCTGGCCGGTGTTCTACTTCCCGGAGTTCCTGGTCAATTTCGGGATCTTGTCGCTCGTCTTTGGTGTGTTGTATGCGCTTGTCAATTCTGCGTTCTATGCCGCAGGGGCGGTGTCGGTACTCGTCACATTGATCGGCTACGCGGATCGCATGAAGGTGGCAACCCTGAACCTGCCACTCGTCCCGAGCGACCTTCTGTTCGTCGGACAGCTTGGCTCGCTGCGAGGCTATTACAGCCGCGCGGTCGCCGTGTGTGGGGTCGTGCTTCTCGCGCTCGGCGGTCTTCTCTGGCGCTTGCGCAAGCGCGTCCCTCACCTCCGGGCACGCCGGTTACCGAGGGCAGCCGTTCTCCTCACCCTGCTGGCGATGGTCGCCTGCGAAGTTCCGAACCATCACCGGGTCGTCACGGAGCTGAACCGAGCGACGGGAGCGATGGACCGCTACTGGGATCCGCTCCAGAACCACCGGTTCAACGGCGTCCTGTACTCTCTGCTCATCACGGCGGACTCGCTCGACGTTCGGGCGCCTCCCGAGTACAGCCGCGAGAAGATCCAGCAGGTGTTGGGGGAGTACGAACCGTCGCCGGGCGCGGGGCACACGCGTGGTCCGAACGTCATCCTCGTCATGAGCGAGTCGTTCTGGGACCTCAAGGAGATCGACTCGCTCGACCTCTCGTTCGATCCTACCCCCACGTATCGGAGGCTCTTCGAGAACGGGCACGGGCTACGCATCGTAACGCCCACGTATGGCGGACTGACGTCCGAGACGGAGTTCGAGGTTTTGACCGGGCTCTCCGTGAAGTACTTGCCCGCCGGAAGGAGCACGTTCCAGGAATACGTGATGCGCCCTCTCCCCTCCGTCGCACGGCTGTTCAAGCGGAACGGCTACTACGCGGCCGGCGTTCACACGTTCCTGCGGCGGTTCTGGAGCAGGGATCGTGTGTATCAACTCGCTGGTTTCGATGCGTTTCGCGCCATCGAAGACCTGGATGCGCCGGAGATCAAGGGGCTGTATGCTTCCGATCACCAGTTCGTGAAGGCCCTCCTCGCGGAGACGCGTCGTGCGCGCGGGCCCTACTTCATCTTCGGGATCAGCATGCAGAACCACGGCCCGTGGGACACGGACCGGTACACGTCGTACGACGTCCAGGTTGACCGGGGGACACTCTCCAGGACGGCCTGGACGGAAGCGCGTAACTACGGACAGGGACTCCTCGACGCGGACAGGTCGCTCCAGGAGCTGGTGCACTTCGTCGACGAACAGGACGAGCCCACCCTCCTCGTCTTCTTCGGCGACCACCTCCCCGGGACCGAGGCGCTGTTCAGAGAGTCGGGCTTCTTCTCGGCGGACCTGAGCTCAACCGAGGAGAGCCGGCGGCGGTACACAGGGTTCGGCGTCGTGCATGCGAACTATGACATCCCGCGGCCCAACGGGATGACGTTGTCCGCGGTGTTCATGCCGCTGTACCTGGCCGAGCTGGCGGGCGTCGAGCGACCGCCGTTCTATGGGTTTCTGAAGGATGCGCACGCGCGGTTTCCCGCCTTCTCGCGCAATTTCACGGCCGCCGCGAATGGCGCCGTCGTGCAGCAGGGCGACCCGGCGCTCCGCGCCCTCGACGCCACCTACTCACAGATCGTCTACGACGTTCTGTTCGGCGGGAACTACTCCGGGCCCTACCTGCCCTGAGCGGCGTCCGGGCCTGCGCGTCGGTCATCCCAGGCAACGCTCGTACACGTCCGCCGTCTCTCGAGCACAGCGCTCCCAGGAGAACTGGTTCGCCCGGGCGATCCCCAGCCGCGACATGGTGGCGAGGCGATGCGGTTCGCTCTCACAAATTTCGAGCGCACGCACGAGTGTCGACTCGGCCTCCGGGTCGATATAGAGCGCGGCATCGCCCCCGATCTCCGGTAGCGAAGAACTGTTCGAGCAGATCACGGGCGTACCGCACGCCATCGCCTCCAGCACCGGAAGACCGAACCCCTCGTACAACGACGGAAACACCAGCGCCGTGGCTCCCCTGTAGAGGTCTGCCAGCATGTCGTCCGGCTGCTGGCCGAGGAAGTGGATCGAGTCCGCCCCTGTCCCCCTGGAGTACCGTGAGCGGACCTCCGGAGGCGGGTTCCACACCAGCACGAGGTCGTTCGCCGGCGCGTTCTGGGCCAGCGCACGATAGGCGTCTAGCAGAAAGGCCGTGTTCTTGCGGCCGGTCGAGCACGAGACGGCGAGGAAGAACGGGCGATGCAGGCCCATCCTCGCGCGAAGGCGCTCGCGTGCGCTCTCCTTCCCGCCGCCCGCGTGAAACAAGCTTCGCTCCACGCCCGGGTGCACGATGTCGATCCTCTCTCGCGGGAACCCGAGGTGCTTCTCGATGTCGAGGCGCGCGGACTCTGACGGAGCGATGAGCCGGCGGCACCCCCGGACGAAATCGGGAACCCATCTCGCAAGCCGAGCGTGATCGACCATGGCCTCCGGCCGGGCGAGGAAGATGGTGTCGTGTACCGTCGCGACGACATTGGTCCTCTTGCTTCGCATCGGCAGGTAGAAGTCCGTCGCGTGGTAGAGGTCTCCACGACAGAGGAGCTCGACCAGCCCGAGGGCTCGGATCGCGGGCTCGGTCGCGCGTGGAAGCCGGAGCCGGCGAGCGGGAAGACCCTCTGCCATCCGCTGGATCGGCTCACCTCCGAGACGACGGCCGAAAAGCATGAGGTCGAGGGGCGGCGCAAGATCCACGAGCGACCGGATCAGCATCCACGTGAACCTGCCGATGCCGGTCCGTCGGTAGAGCAAGGGCGTGGCGTCTATCACGACCCGGGCTTGAGGCATTTGGTTCCTTGGAGAGCCACCCGGCGGAGACGCATGACGCGTGGCCGAGGAGGTGAGCAGAGTCTTCCACGGCTCTGACGAGGACGGCAAGCGACGGCACGCGCGACAATCTTGGAACGCGCGGAATCTCGCGGAGAGAAACCTGGTGCCGCCGCGGCTGACCGGCGCATGCTCGCTCGCAGACAAGAGCCAGTGGAGACCGGAGCGGGAATGGGGTTTACTGCGGACGTCATCATCGAAGCACCTCTGCGACCACCCTTTTCCACGCCTCCGAGAGCCGACGTCTCTACAAGCTCTCCCCGAATCAACGCCCATGGCTCTGCTCGATCGCTGGAATCACTTCTGGTCGAAGCGCGTCCCCCTACGCTTCCGCTTCCGGCGAATCTACAGGGGCGGAGGCTTCGGCGGTACGGCAGAATCCGCCTCTGGCGTCGGAAGCACGCTCGAAGCTACCTCGAGCGTCCGAGCGGGCCTGTCGGAGCTGCTTCGTGAGCTTGGCGTAAAGACCCTGCTTGATGCTCCGTGCGGGGATTTCCACTGGATGAAGCACGTCGATCTGGACGCGGTCTCCTACGTCGGAGTCGACATCGTCCCGGAGGTCGTTCGTGAGAACCAGGGCCGCTACCCGGGGATGCGCCGGAGCTTCGCGTGCGCCGACCTGCGGGGCGATCCTTTGCCACAGGCGGACCTCGTGCTGTGCAGGGACTGCCTCGTCCACCTTTCGAATCGAGATGCACTCCGAGTTCTCAACAATTTGGTGAGAACCGGAGCCGACTGGTTCCTGGTGACCACGTTCCCGGACCTGCACACGAACCGCGATCTCGTTTCGGGGATGGGGTGGCGCCCGCTCAATCTCCAGCTCGCGCCCTTCCGCCTTCCTGCGCCAAAGGTCCTCCTTTCCGAGCAGGAGCAGGACGAGGCCGGCAACCGGAAGGCTCTCGGGCTCTGGCCGCGTGCGGCGATACTTCAGGCGAGAGGCCCGTAGCGACCTTTCGCCGGTAATGCACCCGTTCCGATCTCACTTCTCCCCGAGCAGCTGGCTCCCGGGCCGACCGAGGAGCTTGTTGCGAACGCACCGGACGAAGTAGGCCGGATCCCGGTGGAGATCTCGGAGGATCCCCCTTCGCGTCACACGATAGAACTCCGCGATCGTGGAGCGGGCGACGCGATCGCGCTCCTCCTCGGAGCACGTGAGGATGCCGAGCCGCGCCTTCACGGACTCCGCCTCCGGCAGCGCGACGCTGGTCCAGATCGTCGACGTCTTCGAGTCATCGTGAATCCGGAACGCCGACGCCAGGAACTCCTGCGCCGCGGGCGTGCGCTCGCGGGCCAGGCGTAGGAAGAGATCGTAGTCGAAGCAGAATCGAAGCTTCGTATCGAGGCCCCCGACCCTCTCGTACGCCGATCTTCTCCAGAAGCTCGACATCTGCATGAACAGCTGCCCGCCGCAGAGCAAAGACCGGAAGTCCTGAGGGAACGCGTAGTACTTCCGGATGAGCCGACCGCGTGCGTCCACGACCACGCCGCCGCAGACCAAGAAGTCGACGTCGCGACGGGTCGCGAAGAACCGACCGATCTGCACCAGGGCGCCGGGCAACAGATAGTCGTCGGAGTTCACCCAGCCGAGCACCTCCCCGGTACTGCGCTCGAAACCGGCGGCGATCGCGGCCGCCTGCCCTCCGTCCGCTTGGCTCTGCCAGTACGTGAGAAGGTCCGCGTACCGCTCCACCGTGGACCGAGAGCCGTCCGTGCTCCCTCCGTCCATGACGACGTACTCGAGGTTCGGGTAGCCCTGCATGAGAACGGAGCAGAGCGTCTGCTCCAGGAATGATGCCTGGTTGTACGAAGGGGTGACGATCGTGATGCGCGGAAGCGCTTCTCCCGAGCGCTCCCGCGGGACGCCGCCCGCAGTGGTCCGGCGCCAGCCGTACAACCCGGCAAGCGTCGGGCAGATGCTCGACGGGCTCCGCTCGTGCTGGCGTTCCGGTCGTTGCACGGAGTCACTCGCGTGTCTTCAGGTGCGCGCGCTCGGGCCCAGGAGGAAGTCCTCCGTGAACATCATCTGCGTGCGAAGGTCCGCCTCGTCCACGACCCGCGTGATCTGGGGCGCAGCGTATACCCTGTAGCCGATTGCGTCGGCCGCTCGAAGCAGGTCTCCGGGCGTCTTCCCCGCGGCGGTGGCGTTCGCGAGGTTCCACTCGACGAGGATGTGCGGCGCTTGCGTCGAGATGCACTGCGCCGCACCCTCGAGAACCTCCAGCTCGGCTCCCTCGACGTCCACCTTCATGACGGAGACGCGTGGCTTGCCCAGGCTACGCCACTCCTCGTCGACGGTGGTCACCGGAACCCGGAGGACCCGCGTCGCGACGCCGGCTCGCCCGGTCTCGTGAAACCCGTCGAACGCGCCCATGCCGGCCCCGGCGACGTGGAAGTCGAGCTCGCCGACCCGAGCTCCCAGCGCCTGCTCCACGACCTGCCAGCGATCTCGATGGGAGCTCCGGAGCGCGGTCCTTCGCAGGAACGGATAGGTCGCCGGCGATGGCTCGTACGAGACGACACGACACGCCGGCTGGCCTCGCAGCACGGGCAACGCCATCAATCCGATGTTGGCTCCGATGTCCAGGAACGTCGACCCTGGCTCGACGAGGCGAAGGAGCAGCCGCACGTTCGAGTGTTCATAGGTGCCTTGCCGACACGCGAGGCGGAACAGAAACGAGTCCTTCGGGAAGTAGACCCGTTCCCCGTAGTAGGGAAACCAGCCCACTTCACGGAACACCAGCTCCTTGGCCCTTCGACGGATCATGCGTCGTCCTCCATCGCCTCCTGCCACTCCACCCGCGGCATGATCCGCCCTGGTCGTTTGTCCGCGTACCGCGCATTCACGCCATCCGTGTTCTCGACCGAGAACCTCCGCACGATCTCCCCCGAGCTGATCCACCGCACGTTGTGGATGCCCGCCTGGAGCGAGAGGACGTAGGGCCCCGGCGCGAGGAGGTGGCGCGGGATCCTGCATGTCGCCCGATACGCGCCGGGTCGTCGTGATTGCTCGATCAGATCGTCGTCGAACGAGCGGAAGAGGACCTCTCCGTCGCTCATCGAGGCGACGTCGAAGCCGAGCCGGAGCGCGGGCTGCTGCGTGCGCAGCGCGAACCGAAGGTCCACGACCACGTCCTCGGACGTCAGGAAGGACGCTTTCCTCATTCCATCCGAGTCGGTCAGCTCGAAGCTCGTCACCCGGAGCACCGGGTCGTCCACCATCGTGTGGTCGTTCCCGGCCTCCGGGGTTCCGGACGACAGGTAGTGGTGCACCGCCTCGGCGGAGCTCCCAGCATGCACGAGCCGCCCCTGGGAGAGGCACAGCCCGCGATTGCACAGACGATGAACGGCCGCCATGTTGTGGCTCACGAACAGGACCGTCCGCCCCTCCCGGCCGACCTCCTCCATCTTCCCGATGCACTTCCGCTGGAACTGGGCATCGCCGACCGCGAGCACCTCGTCGACGATGAGGATCTCGGGATCGAGGTGCGCCGCCACCGCGAACGCCAGCCGGACGTACATGCCCGAGGAGTATCGTTTGACGGGCGTGTCCAGGAACTTCTCGACCTCGGCGAACGCCGCGATCCGATCGAACTTCGTCCGGATCTCCTTACGGCTCATCCCGAGAATCGCGCCGTTCAGGAAGATGTTTTCACGGCCCGTCAGCTCCGGGTGGAAGCCCGTGCCCACCTCGAGGAGGCTGGCGACGCGGCCTGCGATCGTGATGCGTCCGGCGCTCGGCTCGGTGATGCGCGAGAGGATCTTGAGGAGCGTGGACTTCCCCGCCCCGTTCCGCCCGATGATCCCGACGCGGTCCCCGGGCGCGATCTCGAACGAGACGTCGCGGAGCGCATCGAGCGTCTCGCGCGCCGGCGTGCCAGTCACCTCCACGCTCCGCCGCGTCAGCAGCCGACTGGCGAGACCCGCAGCGCGGCCGGCGAGCGCATCCCGAAGGGTCGCGTAGCGGCCTACTTGCTGGTGACGCAAGGTGTAGGTCTTGCCGACACGCTCCGCCTTGACCGCAAGAGAGCTCATATGACGTCCGCCAGCGTCCTTTCCGTTCGGCGGAAGTACCACGTCCCGCTCGCGAGGACCGTGAGCGTGATGAGGACGGACAGGAGCACGCCCGTCGCGTGAGGCGGTGGAGCCCCCTCGAGGAGCGACCAGCGGAATCCGTCGATGACACCGACCATCGGGTTCAGGGAGTAGAGCAGCCGCCATCGTTCCGGCACCACACTGCTCGAGAAGCCGACGGGAGACACGTACAACCCGAGCTGGACCAGGAACGGCACCACGTACCGGACGTCCCGGTATCTCACGTTGAGCGCCGCGAGCCAGAGGCCGAACCCCGCGGAGGCCGCGATCGCGAGCAAGACGAGCGCGGGGAGGACGGCGATCTTCCAGCCCGGGAAAAGGCCGTAGATGGCCATGAGCCCGAGGAGGAGAACGAACGAGATCGCGAAGTCCACCAGGCACGTAAGGATGGCGCTCGCCGGCACGATCAACCGGGGGAAGTAGACCTTCGAAAGCAGGTTGGCGTTCCCGACGAGGCTGTTGCTCGCCTCGACGAGCGCGCTCGAGAAGAGCTGCCAGGGGAGCATGGCCGCGAAGACCATCACGGGATAGGGCGCGCCGACCGCCGGGAGCTTCGCGAGCTTCTGGAACACGATCGTGAACACGATCATCGTGAGGAGTGGGCGGAGGATGGCCCACACCACGCCGATGGCGGTCTGCTTGTAGCGGACGAGGATGTCGCGCCAGGCCAGGAACTGGAACAGCTCGCGGTAGCGCCAGAGGTCCGCCCAGTAGCGCTGCTCCGACCGGCCCGCCTCGATGACCAGGGTCCGTTCGCCGTTCATGAGTCGGCCCCGTCGGTTCGGCGCTTCGCGTCCGCCTCGATCACTCGCTCGTACACGGGTAGGAGCGCTGTGGCATGGGAGTCCATGTCCATCACCGCCGGAAGCCGTGCAGCCATTCCCGCCACGATCGTCGGGTCGGCGACCAGGCGCTGGAGCGCGGCCGCCAGGCCCGGCACGTCCCCTCTGCGGACGACGATGCCATCGATCCCGTCGCGGACGAGTTCGGGGAGGGCTCCCGACCCGAACACGACCACGGGCCGTCCAGCGGAGTAGGCCTCGAGGACCACGAGCCCGAAGGCCTCGGGCAGGAGGGACGGGACGACCAGCACGTCGAAGCTCGAGTAGGCGGTCGCGAGTTCCCCCGGCCCGATCTTCCCGTGCAGCTTCACGTCGTGGCGACCGCGGTACCGAGCGAGCGACGACCGCACGTACTCGTGGTCCCAAACGTTCTTCGGGGCACCGTACACGTGGAGCTCGCAGCCCTCGCCTCCCTGGACGTGCTCCAGCGCCGAGAGGAGAACGTGCAGCCCCTTGTGCCGCTCGATGCGGCCCACGTATCCGAGCCGTACCCGTCGATCCGTGAGCGACGGGAGCGGTGTGCGCGGAAGCGGCTCCACGCCATGTGGCACCTTCACCACCTGGCTGGGATCGCATCCGTTTCGTACGAGAAGATCCCTCACGTACTCGGAGGGCGCGATGAGAGGGGACCCACCGCTCAGGAGTGCTCTCTTGATCTCGATGGCCTGCTCGACGAGCCACGGGTGGATGAGTCCGCGCCCGGTCCACGACAGCCGGGGCGAGGCGTACAACCGTGCTCCGAGGCGGCGGTACACGGCCGCCGGCAGCGAACCGAGGATGTGCCCGACACCCCAGCGTGGACGCCGGCATCGGTTCGCACAGGGCACACATGCGCGGGCCGCCATGGCTCGCCCGCAGATCTCGCCGTTCGGGGTGACGAGCGTTCCTGCGGGGCAGACGACGCCCGCGTGGTGCACCGTAGTCACGTACGGCACGCCCAGGTTTCTGCACGCCTCGACCGTCGACGGTTTCCATCCGTTGGCGTGCACGAGCGTCGGTCGAACGCGCTCGACGATGCGAGCGATCGCGGCGATCGTACCAGGCCCATGTCCCGCGTGACGTTCTCGCCAGTCCGTCGGTTCCGGGCGGAACGTGTGGACCGGAATCCCGTCTACCTCGTACGTCTCCGGCGCTTCCGGAGCTCCTCTGCGCGTCTCGGGGACCGCCGTGAAGACCTCCGCGTCGTGCCCACGCGCGCGTAGAGTACGCGCCAGGCGATGGACGTAGATCTCCCCGCCTCCGTAGGAGTACGGGAGGAATGCCGCGACGGAGAGGAGCACCTTCATCGCCCGGCGCGCCCTTCCCTTGCGAGACTCACGGCACGTGCGTACGGGGCGAGCACTTCGCGCTCGCATCGCTCGCCCGAGGAGAGCGCACGTACCGGGTCCTGGCTGCGCTTCGGCATGTCTCGGGATGCAGCGGGCTGACTCGAGTGTCGTTCATCCGTCCGAGAGAGCTCGGAGTGTACGGCAGGGGGCTGTGTGGAGTCGAGACCGGGCCGAACCCGTCCGTCTCTGCTCAGGCGCCGACGCGAGGTCGCGAGGAAGACCCGGACCGATGGCGGAGCGCTCGCCGCGCCGCGCGCGCCATGCCGATCAGCCTCCGGGTCCACATCGTGGGCGCGAGCGCGATGAGATAAAGTGCCACGGTCTTCGGACCGAGCGCAAACTGCACCGACCGGCGTAGTTCGAGGCGGGCTCCTCCCGGATTGCCCAGTTGCAGGTAGATGTGCGCTCGCATCCTGTGCCAGTGTGCGATGTACCGATCGAGCCCTCTGCACCGGCCCTCCCGGCCGCGCTGGCGATACAGGTTCATCAGCTCGGTCCCGACGACGTCCGGCTCACGGGGCACTCTTCCCGGGCGGCTCTGCGGTCCCTCCGGCTCCCAGAACCGCGCTTTCGGGATTGCGCAGTAGGCGATCGGGTAGCGCGCCGCCATTCTCGCCCAGGTGAGCAGGTCCTCTCCCGAGATCACGTTCTCCGGAAACCCACCCACCTCTGCCCAAGCCTCTCGGCGGACGGCGACGGCTGAGGTCCACAGAGGCGGGTCCGATACCAGAGCGACTTGGAAGTAGTCGTGGAGGAGCCCCATGTCGCCTACGCCGGCGCCACCCCGGAGGACGGCCGAACGAGTCCTCGTTCCGCAGAACCTGTACGAGGTCGCGAACACGCCGGCATCGGGCCAGCGAGACTGGAGGCGGAAGATCGTCTCCAGGTAGTCGGGCTCCCATTCATCGTCGGCGTCCAGAAACGCGAGGAGCGCGCTGCGGGCCGCTCTCGCTCCCTCGTTTCGCGCAGCCGAGACGCCCCGGTTGCCCTGCGTGAGCACCCGGATGCGCGCGTCTCCCATGGACCGAACGTGATCGCCGCCTCCATCGGTGGAACCATCGTCCACGACGATGACCTCATATTCAGTCTCGGTCTGCCGTCGCACGGATTCCATCGCGCGACAGATCGTCATGGCCTTGTTGAACAACGGAACGATGACCGAGACGCGTGGCGGAGCCATCCCCCCGGATCCGTGCGTCATGAACTTACTCCAGCGCGGCGAGCGTCTGGCGCGCCCTCGGTGCGGATCCCAAGACAGATGATGTTGGACGAGAGCGCGACGGGCACTGCCCAAGCTGGAAGGAGCTGCCTGTGCCAGATGATCCCGGACCCGCACGTGCGACGGATCACAAAGCCGGCGGAGCGCAATAGCTGCTCGAGCCGCTTCCGCGTGAAGTCGACGACGTGACCACCGACGTAACGCCCACCCCCGGTGCGATAGGCAGTGCTCCCCATTTCCGACGGGAGGTTGCCGGATGCTGCACACGACGGAAGCCTTCCCAGCAGCCATGCGACCCGATAGGTCGCGCTCGCGATGTTCGGAACGCTGATGAGCAGCCCGCCGCCCGGCCGCAGCAGTCGAAAGGACTCCCGGACCAGGTGCTGCGGCCACAGCATGTGTTCGACGACCTCGGTACAGACGATCAAGTCGAAGGACCCGTCCCGGAACGGTAGGTGCACGGCGTCATCGTTCGCATCGCACAGCACATCACACGGCACGCCGAAGTCGATGCACGTCCATCGCCCAGGACCGAGAAGGACATGCCGGAACGAGTGATCTCCGGCGCCGATCTCCAGGACCGCGCTCGCACCCGTTTCCCGGATGAGCTTCTCGGTCACGACCACCCTGTGCGAGCGCGGGACCTTTCGGCGCTCGAGTTCGAGGCCCGCTCTCGTCATCGCGATCTCCCGCCCGTACACGCCGGGAGCGGCAGCACACCGACCCCAGCGTACGCGAGCGCCACGTTCTTCTCGAACCGATCCACCGAGAAATGCTCGCGGACCCTCGCCTCCGCCGCGGAACCGAGGCGCTCGGCCACGGACGGCGCCTTCAAGACCCGGACAACGGCGGCCGCCAGCTGACGGGAGTCGCCCGGAGGTACGAGCAGACCCGTGGTCTCCTTCAGAACGACCTCCTCCAAGCCTTGAACAGCGGACGCGACCACCGGAATGCCGAGCGCCATCGCTTCCGCGGCCACGAGCCCGAACCCTTCGCGCAACGAGGGGAGAGCCAGGATGTCCATGGCCGCGTAGAGCCGGAGAACCTCGTCATGAGGGCGCCGCCCCATCCAGACGACCTTCTCCTGGATCCCGAGGCGCGAGGCCAGTTCGACGAGCTCTTGCCGCAGCGCACCGTCACCCACCACCAGGACCCGGGCTGCAGGCACATGCTCCAGGATCTCGGGCACCGCCTCGAGCAAGTAGCGATGTCCCTTCTCCGGCGAGAGCCGCCCCACGACTCCGATGGTCGGCCCGGCAAGCCCAAACTCCTTTCGTACGCGATCCCGTCCTGCGCGGGCGGCTGCGACATCGACGTGATCGGCGTCGACGCAGTTGTACATCGTGTAGTGCCCGCGCCACTCGCGGATCGCACTCGGCTCCGGGATGCGGCTCGACCCGAACCAGTGTGCCTCGACGGCTTGCGAGACGCACTGGAACGCATCACAAAGAACCGACGCCGCCCGGAGGAGCAACCTCGCCTTCCACGAGGGGTGCACTGCGTGAACCGTGGCGATGACGCGGCGTGCTCCGGCGAGGCGTGCGGCCAGCACGGCTGCAAGCCCCGGCGCCAGGTATTGCACGTGGATCGCGTCAGGGCGAACCTCTCGAAACACCCGGCGCAGCTCGAGCACGAGCCGGAGAAGGCCGTCTCCCCGGGCCCGCTCGAGAAGCAGCACCTGGGCTCCCAGGGCCTCGAACCGCTCCACCATCGAACGCTCGTGCTCGTGGTAGCAGCACACCGTCACCCGGCAGCCGTTCTTCCGCAGCGCTCGTGCGAGCGCGAGGGTCTGCACCTCGGTGCCTCCGGTCAACAGGACCGGGATGGCGATGAGCACGTGCGACCCGTTCACGACCCAGCCTCCTCCGAAGGGCAACGGCGGGCACGAAGGCACCGAACGAACGCTCACCATCCCAGGCGGTCTCGTGCGCGGCGCTCCCTCGCGGCGGCCACGATCGTGTCGAGGAGGAACCGCGGCGCAGAGACGAAGGTCCTCCTCCACAGCCGGCGCGGCTCCCGCATCAGCCGCGGGAGCCACTCGAGGCCCAATCGTCGTGCGAGCGGATGAGACCGCCTCACCTTCCCCGTGTAGAAATCGAACACCGCCCCCACGGCGGCCGCGAACCCGACGTCCAATCGCTTACGATTGCGCACGAGCCAGAGCTCCTGCTTCGGCGCGGTCATCGCAACCCAGAGCACGTCCGCTCGCGTACGATTCACGGCCTCGACCATCGCCGCGTCCTGTTCCGGCGTGAACGAGGGTGCAAACGGAGGGGAGTGGACGCCGACGACCCGGACGCCGGGATATTCCCGCGCGAGGCGCTCACCCGCGCACGCGAGGGTGTCGTCGCTCGATCCGAGCAGGAACACTCGCAGCGGACGACCCAGCGTCGATGCGCCCGCGTGAAC
>JAEZXM010000038.1 GCA_023419875.1 Pseudomonadota bacterium
GTGCAGCGCGAGCTCGACGGGCTCGCCCTGGGCCGCTGCCAGCTCGAGGTAGCGTTCCTCCCTCCCGAGGGTGGCATCGAGCACGCCGGCGTGCGGCTCGGGCCGGGCGGCGCCGAGGGGGCCGAGATCCTCATCGCGCCGAACCTCGGCGAGCCCGCGCGGCCCCTGGCGCGCATCGCCTCGGGCGGTGAGCTCTCCCGGCTTCTGCTCGCGGTGAAGCAGGTCCTCGCCCGCAGGGATCCGGTCGGGACCTACGTGTTCGACGAGGTGGACGCCGGCATCGGCGGCGCCGTGGCCGAGGCGATGGGGCGCGTGCTCGCCGACGTCTCCCGCGGCCGGCAGGTCCTGTGCGTCACGCACCTTCCGCAGGTGGCCGTCTTCGCCGACCGCCACCACCGGGTGGAGAAGGCGGTGTCGGGTGGGCGCACGCACACAGGGGTGACGCTGCTCGCGTCGGAGGAGGAGCGCCGCCGCGAGGTGGCGCGGATGATGGCGGGGCTCACGGTGACGCCCACCGCCCTCGACCACGCCGCGGCCCTCATCGCCGCCGCCCGGCTGCCGCCCGCGGCCGTGAAGCGAGGGCGGAGGTCGGCTCCGGGCCGCTCCGCCGCCCGGGTGATTCACCGGGAATGAAGGGCCGGCGGCTTCGCGCTCGCCGGACATTCCGGAGCTTCGTTGACCCACATGTGAGCCCGAGGTTACCCTCCTGCCGTGGCGGAGCCGGCGGCGTTCACCATAGGGGCGGCGGGCCAGACGGACGTGGGCCAGCGCCGCGACCACAACGAGGACTCGTTCCTCGTCGATCCCGCGCTCGGCCTCTTCATCGTCGCGGACGGCATGGGAGGCCACGCCGGCGGGGGCACCGCCTCCCGGCTCGCGGTGGACACGATCCAGGGCTCCGTTCGCGCCGCCCGCGAGCGTGAGCCGGGGCTCTTCGGCGTCCGCGCGAGCGTCGAGGAGAGCCCGCTCCCCGACGTGCTCCGCGAGGCGGTCGAGGCCGCGTGCGCCCGCATCTTCGAGACCGCACAGGGCGCGCCGGAGCTCGCGGGCATGGGCACCACCGTCACGGCCGCGCTCGTGGACGGGCGGACCGCCTTCATCGCACACGTCGGCGACAGCCGCTGCTATCTCATCCGCGGGTCGCGGATCTACCAGGTCTCCGAGGATCACTCGCTCGTCAACGAGCAGCTCAAGGCGGGTGCCATCAGCGCCGACGAGGCGAGGAACAGCCGGTTCCGGAACATCATCACGCGGTCGGTCGGGTTCGAGCAGCAGGTCCAGGTCGATCTCATGGGCGTGGAGCTCGAGCACGGAGACGCGCTCCTCCTCTGCTGCGACGGCCTCTCGAACCTGGTGGAGGACGCGGAGATCCTCCTCGTGGTGGGCGAGTGTGATCTAGAGAAGGCGCCGGGGCGGCTCATCGCGCTCGCGAACGAGCGCGGCGGCGACGACAACATCACCGTGGTCGTGGTCCGCGTGCTGGATCCCGCGCCCGCAGCGGCGGAGCCGGCGGCGCCGACCTGACCCAGCCTTCCGGGCGTGCCCTCAGCGGTGCTCCTGAAGGGGGGTCTGAGCGTAAAGCCCTTTCTTGACAGGCACCTGAGCGCTCTGCTACCCGTCTGGGGAAACGACCCCGGTTCCTTGGTCTTCGGGGGGCCGGCGTTCTTCGTCGCTCCTCGTCTAGCTAAGTTGGCGAAGAACACGGAGGGTGGATGGCCGCACCCAAGAGTCAGGTCTTCACGGTCATCGTGGTCAGCGACCACTCGCAGGCGGTGCGGAAGTTCCGCGTTCCCCGCCGGTGGCTCGTGAACGCCACCTGGACCCTGGCGGTGGTGGCGCTCTTCGGCGGGGCCACGATCGGTCACTACTTCGCGCTGCTCGGCTCGAGCTCCGAGAACTCGGTCCTCAAGGAGGAGAACGCGCAGCTCCGGTCGCAGATCCTGCTCGTCCAGGAGAAGGTGGCGCACATCTCGGCCACGCTCGACCGGGTCGAGCGCTTCGACGCGAAGCTCCGGACCGCGGTGACGCAGCTCCAGGACCCCGAGCGAAATCTGGCGATCGGTCCGGTGGGCGGCGACGCGGAGCCGAACCTCCTCGGGCCCGCACCCGCCGGTGAGTCGAACCTCAACGCCCTCCCCGGAAAGCTGAGCTCGCTGGAGGGCGAGGCCGCACGCCAGGAGCGGAGCCTGCGCGACCTCCAGGAGTACTTCGACGACCAGCGGTCGCTGCTCGTCTCGACGCCCTCGATCTGGCCCGCCCGCGGATGGGTGACCTCCGACTTCGGAACCCGGATCGACCCGTACACGGCCGAGCGGAAGATGCACCAGGGCCTCGACATCGCGACGCCGATGGGCCAGCCGATCTACGCCCCTTCGGACGGAACCGTGGTCTTCGCCGGGACCGAGGGTGGCTACGGAAAGGTCATCGTGGTCGATCACGGGTACGGCGTGAAGACCCGGTACGGTCACCTCTCCGAGATCCTCGTGCAGCTCGGGGCCCGCGTCGGGCGCGGCGACAAGATCGGCCTCGTCGGGAACACCGGCCGCTCGACCGGTCCGCACCTGCACTACGAGGTGCGCGTCAACGGCGTGCCCGAGAACCCGCGCAAGTTCATCCTCGAGTAGGACGCCCCCGCCGCCCCGCGGAAGGCGTCGGCTTCACCCTTCGTGCGCTGTTGCACTTCTGCGGGAACCGGCCCTATGGTCGGCGCCATGCTCTGCCGTTCCCTCCTCGCCCTTCTCGCTTCCGCCGCCGTCGCCTGCGCCCATGCCCCGGCGCGAGACACCGCCACGCCTCTGGCGCCCCCGCCGCCCGAAGTTCAGGCGCCCGCCGCCGCGGCCGAGCCCCAGCCGACCGAGCCGGCGCCGGCCGCAGCCGTGGTCGCGGCTGCTCCGCCGCCCGCGCCGCTGCCGCCGGTCCGCTCGCTGGAGCTCCGGCTCGTGAAGACCTTCCCGGGCGCGGTCGCGCCGAAGGCGGTGGCGCTCTCGCCCGACGGCCGGTGGGCCGCGGTGATGAACCTCGAAGGCATGGAGGCATGGCTCGTCGACGCCCGGACGCTGGAGATCGATCGACACATCGACCTCGAGCCGTTCAAGGAGCCGGCGGAGGGGTACGACTACTCCCGCAAGAAGCCGATCGCCTCGTTCGCGCAGAAGCCGGTCGAGGCGGTCTTCTCGCCCGACAGCCGCTGGCTCTGGTTCTCGCTGCACAACGGCGCATCCGTGGTCGCGTACGACCTCCTCGAGCAGGACGTGGTGGACCCGGCCTCCCCGCACTACCGCGCCGTGATCCGTGACCGCGCCGGAAGCAACCGCGTCTGGCGGTTGCCGAAGGTACCGACCGGCCGGACGCCCAAGGTGGTGGAGATCACGCCCGACGGGAAGCAGCTCCTCGTCGCGAACTGGCACTCCGGGACGATCACCGTCGTGGAGCTCGCCACCCGGACCGTGACCGCGACCATCCAGTCCGGCGCCTCGCCCCGCTTCGTCCCGCGCGGCCTCGCCATCGCGTCCGACTCGCGCACCGCGTACGTCGCCAACATGGGCGGCGGAACGATCAGCACCATCGACCTCGTCGCCCTCGCGAAGGTCCGCGAGGACGCCATCACGCCCAATCCCCGGCACCTCGCCCTCGCCCGCGACGGCCGCACCCTCTACATCTCGGAGAACGGCGGAGGGGTGGTGCTGAAGTACGACCTCGTGGAAGGGAAGGAGCTGGGGCGCGCGGCGGTGGGCGACCAGACCCGGACGATCGCACTCTCGCGCGACGAGCGGGTGCTGTACGCGGTCTCGAACGAGGAGGGGAAGCTCGTGGCGCTCCGCACCGGAGACCTGACCCCGCTCTTCGCCACCCCGTTCCCGGCGCCCATGGGCGTCGCGGTCGCGCCCGATGACCGGCGCATCTGGGTCACGAGCTACACCGGGGCTGGCTACGTGGCGGTCTACGACGTGATCATCGACGCGGACGTGCCGCGGAGCTGACCGACCGAGCGCGATTCGGGATCAGCTTCGCTGCTCCCGAACCGCGACGGTCGTTCAGCAGGATCACACCGGGGCTGCGCCCCCGCCCCCGCCGCCACGCTCCGGGGGCCCCACCCCTGCTGCGCTGGGTCCCGCCGCGCTGCGCCCGCAGTGATCTCACGGATTGTGGAAGGCGGGCTTGCGCGGCACCCAGCGAGGAGGGACTCTGCCCCTCCCCCGCGCTGCGCGCGGGGCCCCCACCCCCGCTGCTTCCAAATCACGATTGGCCGTTTATCGGAGCGCGACCGGCGGCGCGAGGTGCCGCGGGCCGATCCGGCCGTAGCCCTGGAACAGCGCGCCGGCGAGATCGCCGGGGAGGTGGGGGCGCCGGACGGGCGCGGCGGCCGCCGTACCGCGCTTGGTGGGCGGGCGCCGGTTCCGGTTGCGCATCACCGTGTTGAGATCCTTGCCGTCCTCGTCACGGAGCGTCGTCGGGCGGGCGAGCGTGAGCACCCCCCGGCGGACCCCGCCTCTCTCCCGGTGCAGGAACGTGACCGTACCCGCCTCGTCCACCGATTCGACGAGGCCGGCGTGCGTAAACGGGTCATCGTCCTTCCCGTTCCGGTTCCGGTCGTAGGTGTCCCGGAAGAACACGATGTCGCCGGGGCGCGGCCACTCCCCTCCGCCGCCGAACACGATCCCGTGGCTCCGGAACACCTGGTAGGCCGCGGCGACCCCGGACGACTCGCGGGGCGCGACCTGGACCATGAGGCTCCGGAGCGGGACGCCCTCCGCCTCGTACACCCACGAGACGTACCCCGAGCAGTCGGCGGGGAATCGCCGGCCCGGGAGGACGAAGGCGCCGCGGTGGCCGAGGGCGAGGCGCGCCCGCTCGGCCAGCCGCAGGCCGAGGTCCGCGCCGTAGGGTTCCTCGGCCGAGGGATCGGCGGCGAGCGGCGCGTCCGCAGGGTCCACGTTCGCGTCGGGATCCGCGGGATCGACCGCCAGGGGATCCCGGCCCGCGCGAGGCACGTCCGCTCCGCCCGGCCGGTCCGCCGAGTACCCTCCGTGGAGCTCGGATCCCCCGGAGGAGCCGCCGCCGGTGGCGCAGGCCGCGGCGAGAAGTGCGGCGAGGGCGGCGCAGTTCGCGAGCCTCACGTTTCCACTGTACGGGAAGGCCGGACCGAGTCCAGCCACGGGCGCGAAGTCCGGCCGCCGAGGTGTAAGTCCCCGAAGGTGCACGCCTTTGCTTTCGTGTGGCGGAGCGTTACCTAAGCAGGTAGCTTCGGCCGCCCCCCCGAGCCCACCATGCTCAAATACCTTCTCAAGAAGACCATCGGCACCAAGAACGACCGCGAGATCAAGAAGCTCCGCTCGCTGGTCGCGCGCGTCAACGAGCTCGAGCCGAGGATGAAGGGCCTCTCCCCCGAGGAGTTCCCGCGCCTCGTCGGGCAGTGGAAGACCGAGGTCCAGCAGAAGGGACGGACGCTCGACGACGTCATGCCCGAGGTGTTCGCCCTGGTGCGCGAGGCGGGCGTGCGGGCGCTCGGGATGCGCCACTTCGACGTGCAGCTCGTCGGCGGTGCGGTGCTCCACTCGGGCAAGGTCGCCGAGATGAAGACCGGCGAGGGCAAGACGCTGGTCGCGACGCTCCCCTGCGTCCTGAACGCGCTCGCCGGCCGCGGCGTGCACGTGGTGACGGTGAACGACTACCTGGCGCGCCGCGACGCGGAGTGGATGGGGCGGCTCTACCGCTATTGCGGACTCACCACGGGCGTCATCGTCCACGGCCTCACGGACAAGGAGCGCCAGGACGCGTACCACTCGGACATCACCTACGGGCAGAACAACGAGTTCGGCTTCGACTACCTGCGCGACAACATGAAGTTCCGGCTCCAGGACTACGTCCAGGGCGAGCTCAACTACGCGATCGTCGACGAGGTGGACTCGATCCTGGTGGACGAGGCGCGGACCCCGCTCATCATCTCCGGCCCGTCCGACGAATCCTCCGAGCTCTACTACACGGTGAACCAGGTCATCCCCTCGATGATCCGCGACGTGGACTTCACCGTCGACGAGAAGAGCCGGACCATCGTCATGACCGAGGCGGGCGTCGAGAAGATGGAGAAGAAGCTCAACGTCCAGAACCTCTACGCGCCCGAGGAGGTCGAGACCCTCCACCACGTCGAGCAGGCGCTGCGCGCACACCACCTCTACCGGAACGAGGTGGATTACGTGGTGAAGAACGGCGAGGTGCTCTTCGTCGACGAGTTCACCGGCCGTCTCATGCCGGGCCGCCGCTGGTCGGACGGGCTCCACCAGGCGGTGGAGGCCAAGGAGGGCGTGAAGATCGAGGCCGAGAACCAGACGCTGGCCACGATCTCCTTCCAGAACTACTTCCGCATGTACTCGAAGCTGGCGGGCATGACCGGCACCGCCGACACCGAGGCGGAGGAGTTCGCGAAGACCTACAACCTCGACGTGGTGGTGATCCCCACCAACATGACCAACATCCGCCGGGACGCCGAGGACGTCGTCTACCGGACGGAGCGCGAGAAGTTCAACGCCCTCTGCGGCGAGATCGAGGCCCGGCACCAGAAGGGCCAGCCGGTGCTGGTCGGCACGGTCTCGGTGGCGAAGAGCGAGGTGGTCTCGTCCCTCCTCAAGCGCCGGGGCGTCCCGCACAACGTCCTCAACGCCAAGCACCACCAGCGCGAGGCGGAGATCGTCGCCCAGGCGGGACGCAAGGACTCGGTGACCATCTCCACCAACATGGCCGGCCGAGGCACGGACATCATCCTGGGCGGCAACCCGGAGATGATGGCCAAGCACGAGGTCGGTCCGGAGCCGGACGCGCCGATGGAGGGCGAGGATCCGGCGGCCTTCGAACAGCGCAAGGTGCAGTGGGGGGAGCGCCTCCGCGCGGCCGTCGAGCGGCTCAAGGTGCAGACCGCCGCCGAGCACGAGGAGGTCGTGAAGCTCGGCGGCCTGCACATCGTCGGCACCGAGCGGCACGAGTCCCGCCGCATCGACAACCAGCTCCGCGGCCGCGCCGGCCGCCAGGGCGATCCCGGATCGTCGATCTTCTACCTGTCGCTCGAGGACGAGCTCATGCGGATCTTCGGGTCCCAGCGGATCCAGGGGCTCATGAAGGCGATGGGGATGAAGGACGGGGAGCAGATCGAGCACCCCTGGCTCACCAAGGCCATCGCCGGGGCCCAGAAGAAGGTCGAGGCGCAGAACTTCGACATCCGCAAGAACCTGCTCGAGTACGACGACGTGATGAACCAGCAGCGCCGCAGCATCTACCGGCTGCGCCGCATGGTGCTGGGCTTCGGCGCGGGCGTGCCGGTCGTCGAGTACGACGAGGATCCGCGCACGAAGAAGAAGACCCGCCGCGAGACGGTCTACCAGTGGTCCGACGCGCGCGAGCACATGCTCGACCTCGTCGAGGACCTGGTGATCGAGATGGTCGGCGCCGCCTGCGGACCGCGCATGGGCGAGTGGGATCTCGCCAGCCTGTCCGCGGTGATCAAGGACCAGTTCGGCGTGAGCATGACCTTCTCCCTGCCGAGCGGGAACGCCGCCGAGGCCCGCCGGCAGATCGAGGAGCAGGTCTTCAACGTCGTCGAGAAGATCTACCGGCAGAAGGAGGAGGAGCTCGGGAAGGAGCCCGACGGCGTCGCCCGCCTGCGCCGCTACGAGCAGTTCCTGTACCTGCAGGCCATCGACCAGCAGTGGAAGGACCACCTGCTCTCGATGGACCACCTGAAGCAGGGCATCGGCCTGCGCGGCTACGGGCAGAAGGATCCGAAGCAGGAGTACAAGAAGGAAGGCTACGCGATGTTCGTCCAGATGACCTGGCGCGTGAAGAGCGCGGTCATCGGGAACCTGCTCCGGCTCCAGATCGTGCGGCAGGAGTCCGCCGAGGAGATCGAGGCGAAGCGCCTTGCCATGCAGCGGCGGGCGATGGCGATGGCCCGGGCGAGCCACGCCGAGGCGGGCGGCGGGGACGGCGAGAAGCCGAGGGCCAAGCAGGAGACGGTCGTCCGCACGCAGCCCAAGGTCGGCCGGAACGAGCCCTGCCCGTGCGGATCGGGCAAGAAGTACAAGAAGTGCCACGGGGCCGCGGAGACGGCGGCGTGATCGTCCGCACGCGAAGGGCGAACTAGAAGGCTTCGAGCACCAGCAGGTAGAACTGCACCCCGAACCGGCTCACCGCCACGTCCGCGCGCAGGTTCGCGCCCTCGTCGGTCAGCCGGTACCGAAGTCCCAGGCCGCCGGCGAGCTTGGGGTCGTCGAGCCGGAGCGCGTCGAGGCCCGGGGCGACGTCTCCCATCGCGCCGAAGCCGACCGCGGAGACCCGGCGCCAGACCGGGGCGCGCAGCTCGGACTGGACCGTCCAGCCGACCCGGTCGCGGTAGCGGCCCTCGCGGATGCCACGCAGCATGCGGGTGCTGCCGATCCGGGGGAAGATCGTGAACGGCGGCGTGCCGGTCACCGCCTCGCCGTAGCCGTGCAGGCCGAGCACCAGCCCGCCCCCGAGCGGCGCGAAGTGGCGGAGCTCGAGGACGCCGCGGCCGTACGCGTCGGTCCGCGAGAGCGCCGCGGGCGCGTACACGTAGAAGGCCTGTGCCATCGACCCGCGCCGCGGCCAGAACGTCCCCTCGCGCCGGTCCCAGGTGATCGCCAGGCCCACCGCCGCGCCGGCTGATCCGTCCGCGCCCGTCACCTCGCCCGCGGCCAGCGCACCGTCGGGCGCGATGTCGTCGATCTGCTCCGCCCGGAGATCGAGGCGCGGCCCGGCGCGGAGGCCGGGCACGCCGAGGAGCGGCAGCTCCGCCGAGGCGACGAGGTCGAGCGACCGGCGCGTGAACCGCTCGCGCGCGGAGGTGGGCGTGTCGGGCCCGATCCCGAAGAAGCGGTCCGGATAGGAGAGGGCGCGCGCCCGCGCCGCGAGCACGGCGCCCCCGGTGAAGCCGACCTCGGCCGCGAGGTCGAGGAGGCCCTGACCCTCGGTGGTGTAGAGCGCGGTCACGAAGAAGCTCGCCGGACGCGGCGCGCCCTCGCGCGGCAGGTGCAGCCCGGCCGAGCCTCCCCCGCCGAACCCGGTCTCGGGCAGGTACGAGACCACCGGGATGACGAACCAGCGGCGCGGCTGTGGACGGGACGTGGCCGGCGTCGGGACGATCGCCACCTGCGGGGCCTCGCCTGGCGGTGCGGGGGCGGAGGCGAGGATCGGCTCCGTCCCCCCGGCCGGAGTGGATACGTG
>JAEZXM010000164.1 GCA_023419875.1 Pseudomonadota bacterium
GGGGGCAGCCTGGCAGCTAGGTCACGCCGATGGGGGAGGGAATGCTTCTGCAAAACCCTCAGGTCCGAGGGGGGAATGCTTCTGCAAAACTCACGCGGCCAGGGTCCCTACCTTCTGCAAATCGACATGGTGAGCCTGTCGAACCATGAGCGGAGAACGCGCGGCCCCTCGCCCTTCGACAGGCTCAGGGCGAGCGGCTTCATGAAGGCCCGCTCATGGTGAGCCTGTCGAACCATGAGCGGAGAACGCGGCCCCTCGCCCTTCGACAAGCTCAGCGAGCGGGTTCATGAAAGCCCGCTCATGGTGAGCCTGTCGAACCATGAGCGGAGAACGCGGCCCCTCGCCCTTCGACAAGCTCAGCGAGCGGGTTCATGAAAACCCGCTCATGGTGAGCCTGTCGAACCATGAGCGGAGAACGCGCGCCCTCGCCCTCCGCCGGTGTACGCTCCGGCCCGATGCCCGCGCTCGACGCTTACCTCTACGGCATGACGGTCCTCTCCACGATCCACCGGCTCGCGGGCGACCTCGAGCCCGACGGCTACGGCGAGATCGCCGAGACCTTCGTCTGCCCCGGCGGCGAGGCGATGAACGGGGCGATGCTCCTCTCCAGGCTCGGGCTCACGACGGCGCTGGGCGGGCCGCACTGGGGGAGCGAGACGCGCGAGGTGCTGGGACGCTATGCGGAGCGGTACGGGATCGACGTGAGCGGGGTGACGCTCGACGACGGCTTCCCCGGCGTCCGCGACGTCGTGCTCGTGCACGGAAGGCACCGGACCGTGCTGGGCTGGTTCGGAAGGTACTTCACGGATGGTGTCCGGCGCTGGGGCGACCCGGACGCGGAGGCCATCGCCCGCGCGCGCGTCATCGCGGTGGATCCGTTCTTCGGCGAGACCTCCGCCGCGGCGGCGCGGCTCGCGGCCGACGCGGGGAAGCCGTACGTCACGATCGACTGCCCGCACGACGGCCCGCTCCACGCCCGCGCCGCGGCCACGGTGGTCGCCCGCGAGTACCGCACGCAGCACTATCCGGGCATTCCCGACGCGGAGCTCCTCGAGCGCTACACGAGCGGCGGCCCTGGGCTGACCATCTTCACCTCGGGGAAGGACGAGATCCGGTTCGCGCGCCCCGGCGCGCCGCCGGAGGCGGTGCCGGTCTATCCGGTCGAGGTGCGGAGCACGCTGGGCGCGGGCGACACCTTCCGTGCGGGCGTCGTGTACGGCGTCCTGCGCGGGCTGCCGGACCGCGAGATCGTCCGGTTCGCGGCGGCGCTCGCGGCCGTCGTGTGCCAGCGGCTGCCGATCGCGGACAACGTGCCCGGGCTGGCGGAGGTGGAAGGGTTCTTGCGGGCGCGCTGAACGTGGCGCATCAGGCCGGCGCGTTCAGCGCCCCCGCGATCCGCTCCCGCACCGCGTCCCGCAGCTTCGCCGCGTCCTCGAGCGCGAGGCCGGCCGACGAAACCGGCTCCAGGATCCGCGCCGTCCCGCGGCAGGGCCGGACCCAGGGGCTGCCCTTCGGGTAGCCGGCCGCGGTCCCCTCGACCACGATCGGCAGGACCGGCACGCCGGCGTCGATCGCCAGCCGGAACGCGCCCGACTTGAACGTGCCGAGCCTGCCGTCGCGGCTCCGCGTGCCCTCGGGGAAGAGCATCACGCTCATGCCGCGGGCCAGGTACTCCTTCGCCTTGCGCAGCGCCGACGACGCGCTGTCCGCGTCGCCGCGGCGGACGGGGATGTCGCCGGAGAGGACGAACATCCAGCCCATCCACGGGATCTTGAAGAGCGACTCCTTCGCCACCCACTTCATCTCCCGGGGCACGCGCGAGATGAGGAGGATGTCGAGCATCGACTGGTGGTTCGCGACCACGACGTACGGCCCCTTCCCCGGCCAGCGGCCGCGGAGCCGGAGCTTCCAGGTGAGGAAGCAGGCCGAGAGCGCCACCGCCGCGAGGCGGAGGAACCGGCCGGGGACGGTCCGGTTCCGGTCGAAGGGCAAGGTGACCGCGAGGAGCAGCGCCTCGACCGGGAGGGCGACGAGCATGACGACGAGCGCGCCCAGGTAGCCGAGGGCGGCGGCGGGGGCGTGCAGGTTCACGGGCGGGATACTACACGTGCCCGGCCCCGACCGGGCACCGCTCGTCGCCGCGAGGGCGCTGGCGCGGCCGCCCGGACACCCCCACAATCGGTGCGTGCCCGAGCTCCCCGACATCGAGGTGTACGTGGAGGCGCTGGCCGCGCGGGTGCTGCGCCAGGTCCTCCAGCGCGTGCGGGTGACGAGCCCGTTCCTGCTCCGCTCCGCCGATCCGCCGCTCGCGGAGGCCGAGGGGCGGCAGGTGGTGGCGGTGCGTCGCCTCGGCAAGCGCGTGGTGCTCGGGCTCGACGGCGAGCTGTTCCTCTCGATCCACCTCATGATCGCCGGCCGCCTGCACTGGAAAGAGCCGGGCGCGCGGCCCCCGGGACGCGTGGGGCTCGCGGCCTTCGACTTCCCCACGGGCACGCTCGTCCTCACCGAGGCGGGCACGAAGCGGCGGGCGGCGCTCCACCTCGTGCGCGGCGAGGCCGCGCTCCGCGGGCTCGACAAGGGCGGCCTCGAGCCCCTGGCGGTCGACCGGGCAGCGTTCGCCGCCGCGCTCCGCCGCGAGAACCACACGCTCAAGCGCTCCCTGACCGACCCCGGCGTCTTCTCCGGGATCGGCAACGCGTACTCGGACGAGATCCTCCACCGCGCCCGCCTCTCGCCGGTGAAGCTCACGCAGCGCCTCGACGAGGCGGAGATCGCGCGCCTCTTCGACGCGACCCGGGCCGTGCTCGTCGAGTGGACCGAGCGGCTCCGGCGCGAGTCGGGCGCCTCGTTCCCCGAGGGCGTGACCGCCTTCCGGCCGGAGATGGCCGTCCACGGAAAGTACAGGCAGCCGTGCCCGGTGTGCGGGACTGCGGTCCAGCGGATCGTGCGCGCCGAGAACGAGGTGGACTACTGCCCGCGATGCCAGACCGATGGGCAGATCCTCTCCGACCGCTCGCTCGCGCGGCTCCTCAAGGACGACTGGCCCCGCACGATCGAGGAGCTCGAGAAGAACCCTGCGCTCGGCGCCCGGCCGGCGTCGGCGAAGCCCTCGCGCCGCGTTTCCACGCGGAGGTGAGGCCCTGTGCTCCGGGCGACCCCGCGGTCGCCCGCAGGCCGACATCTCCTCACCAAAGGCCTGCCACGCAGGCATTTCCGCGGCGTCCGCACGCCCGTCCGTCCGTTGCTCGGCGGCGCATGTCCATGAGATAGGGGACAGACCCTATCGAGGCGCCTGGGAAGGAGGGCGGCTGAGCTGCCCGGGGAGGCGCTTCTCGACCCACGAGGAGCGCGCCGCCGATGCGTCTTCCCCCCCGTCCGTCGCCGTACCGCCCGCCCGCTCGCCTGCTCTTCGCCCTTTTCGCAGCGACGCTCGCCCCCGCAACCGCTTCCGCGGCGCAGGTCTGGACCGCGACCTCGCTCGAGAAGATCCGCCCCGCGACGCCGGCCCGCACCATTCGTGAAGCGACGATCTCCGCCGCCCGGAACGAGCACGAGGCGTTCCAGGTCATCGTCACCGGCCCCGCCACCGGCGTCCGCGCCGAGGCGTCGGACCTCTCCGGCCCTGCCACGCTCTCCTCCGTCCGCCTCTACCGCGCCGCCCTCATCCAGCTGCGGAAGCCGTCCGCGCTCGACGGCGGCACGGGCCCGTGGCCCGACGCGCTCGTGCCCGACGTGGACGAGCTCGTGGGCGAGCGGCGCAACGCCTTCCCCTTCGACGTGCCCTCCGGCGAGAGCCGCGCGATCTGGGTCGAGGTCCACGTGCCGAGGAGCGCGCCGGCCGGCACCTACGGCGGGAGCGTGCGCGTCACCTGGGCCGGCGGCGAGGCGGCGGTCCCGGTCTCGCTCCGCGTCTGGCCGTTCACGCTGCCGTCGACCGCGTCGCTGAAG
>JAEZXM010000212.1 GCA_023419875.1 Pseudomonadota bacterium
GAAGTCCTGCGCTTCGTGTTGCCGCCCAGACGTTCCCAGCGGCGCTACCCGAGAGCCGTGAAGATCAAAATGAGCAGCTACCCTCTCAAGCGGAGGGTCGCTAAGTGAGCGGCATTGCGTCTAGAACGCCAGCACCAGCCCGACCTGCGGCCCGCGGAAGAACGTCTCCGGCGCGTCCACCCCGTCGCCGGCGATGTCCACCCATCGCCAGCCCGCACTGACGCCCACCGGTCCGCCGTGGACGTTCAGCCCGACGAACGTGTCCACGATCCGCTCCGGGAAGGGCGTGATACGGGCGTAGCCCTCGATCCCCACCGGCCCGACCATCCCGATCTGGCCCGAGATGCCGACGTCCGGGCCGACCAGGGTCTTCCCGCGCCACGGCTGATCGATCACCACCTCGGAGTCGGGCAGGGCGAGCAGCGAGAACCCGGTCTCTGCGCGGAGACGGAACGAGCGGTCGGAGAAGAGGGTCCACGTCACGTGCGCGCTGGCGAGGGTGGCGGGATCGCTCTCGTCGTCGCGCAGCGGGCCGGTGATGGACTCGCGCGCAAGCGCGCTCACGTCCGCGTCCAACCCGACGAAGCGGCTGTCGAGACGGAAGGTGAGCCCGGCGACGTACCCGTCGTGACGACCGGCGCCGTAGACCGAGAAGCGCGTGTAGATCCGATCCTGCTCGCGGGGCGTCGCCTGGGTCGGGGCCGCGTGGCCGGGCGGGTAGGCGGGCGGGGGCGGCACCGGATAGACCGGATAGAGCGGGTACCAGCCCCAGCCCCAGCCCCACCAGCGCGGGCGCGAGTGGAAGTGCCGCGGCACGCGTCGGGGCACGGGCCCGGGGACGCGCGGGTAGGGGCTGCGGTACTCCCGCGGGGGCGGCCGGGGCTCCGCACGAGGCAGCGGTGGGGGCTCCGCGCGAGGTGGCGGCGGAGGAACGTCGCTCGGAGGCGGCGGGACCTCCACGCGCGGGGGCCGTCCGTCCTGCGCCAACGTGGCGGCGGGGAGCGCCGTGGCGAGCGAGGCCACGGCGAAGAGGCAGGTCGAGAGCCGCATGGGTGTGTCCTCCACCCGGAGAGTTAGCAACGCCGATGCCATGCGGGCCGGCCGTCGTTCGTGGTGTTCGCGGGGAGCGGATCCGCGCATGGCCGCGGCCGGTCGTCCCTGGCCGGTGATGCCTGGTGAGGACAGGGCGTGAATCCAGGAGCCGGTTTGACTCCCGTTTCGCCGCCCACGCGCTCCGGAGAACGGTCTTGACGCATCGGGCGCGCCCGGGTTACTCACAGCCCTCCTCTACGGGCCCGTGGCGCAGCTGGGAGCGCGCCTGAATGGCATTCAGGAGGTCACCAGTTCGATCCTGGTCGGGTCCACCAGTCGGATGAACCAGACGGGCGCTTCGGGAGACCGAGGCGCCCGTTCCGTTCCGAACGCACCGGTCCCTACTTCGCCGCACGCGTGCACGTCAGGGAGGCGGTGAAGGCACGCGGCCGAGTTGCGCACCGGCGTCCACGCCGGGCCGCTCGGGCGGCGCGAGCCGCTCGACCACCTCGCAGATCGCGTCGAGGTCCACCGGCTTCACGAGGTGCGCGTCGAAGCCCGCCTGGGCCGACGCGCGGCGGTCGGGCTCCTGGCCGTAGCCGGTGACGGCCACGAGCCGCACGGCGCCGAGACGCTCGCGCAGCCGCCGCGCCAGCTCGAAGCCGTCCATCACCGGCAGCCCGAGGTCGAGCAGGGCGACGCGCGGTGAGACCTCCTCGACCGCGGCGAGCGCCGAGGGTCCGTCGTAGGCCACCTGCACCTCGTGCCCGCGGGAGCGGAGCGCCTCGGCCAGGAGCTCCGCCGCGTCGACGTTGTCGTCCACCACCAGCACCGAGACGCCGCGGCTGTTCTCGCGCGGCCGGCTGCCCCCGGCGGACGTTCGACGCGCGCCTCCGGCGATCGCCATCGGGAGCCAGATCGTGAAGGTGCTTCCGCGCCCGCGCCCCGCGCTCTCCACCGAGACGCGCCCGCCGTGCAGGTCCACGAGGCTCCGCACGATGGTGAGCCCGATCCCGAGCCCGCCGGGCGCCCGGTCCAGGTTCCGCTCGCCCTGGACGAAGAGGTCGAACACGCGGGGCATGAGCGTCGGCGAGATCCCGATCCCGTCGTCGGTGACGGAGAGGCGGACCTCGAGCCCCTCGGCCTGGGCCCGCAGGACGATGTGGCCGCCCGGGTCGGTGTACTTGGCGGCGTTGGTGAGCAGGTTCGCCACCACCTGCGCGAGCCGGTGGGCGTCCCCGTCGAGGACGAGCCGTTCGGCCGCCTCGATCTGGAGCTCGTGGCGGCGCTCCTCGAGGAGCGGGCTCGCCTGCTCGACGGCGTTGGCGATCACCTCGGCGAGCGCCACGGGCCTGCGCTCGAGGCGCACCTTTCCCCGGATCACCCGCGACACGTCGAGGAGGTCGTCCACCAGCCGAACGAGGTGGGCCACCTGTCGCTCGATGACGATCCGCTCGCGCTGGGTCGCGGCCGGGGCGTTCGCCCGCATCAGCTCGAGCGCGGTGACGATGGGCGAGAGCGGGTTCCGCAGCTCGTGCGAGAGCATGGCGATGAACTCGTCCTTCGCGCGGCTCGCGCCTTCGGCGCTGGCGAGGACCTCGCCGAGCCGCCGCCGCTCCGCCTCGAGCTCGCTTCGCTTGCGGGCGTGGGAGAGGGCCAGGCCCGCGTGGACCGCCAGGTCCGCGAGGGTCTGCCGTTCCGCGGGCTCGAACGGACGGCGGCCGTGGCGGCGCGATGCGGTGAGCGCGCCCTCCACGCGGCCCTCCACGCGCAGTGGAACCCCGATCACGAAGCGGGCGGCGGTCCCGTCCGGGCCGGGCGCGCTCCGGACCTCCACCGGCAGCCCCGTCCGGACCACCTCGGCCGCGGCCTCGGCCTCGGCGGCGAGCCCGCCGTCCCGGCGTCGGCGGCGGACGACCGGATGGGCCGCGACCGCCTCCAGCGGTCCGTTCGAGCCCCGGCCCCACATCGTGAACCGCGCGCAGAGAGCGGTTGCCCCGCGCTGCGCCACGGTGCGCCGCACCTCGGCCAGATCCCCCTGGGCGGCCGAGAAGGCGCGGGCAGCTTCGGCGAGCTGTGCCTGGCGCCGGGCGACGCGGCGCTCGCCGGCGGCGAGGCGGTGGTAGACGATCGACATCGCCACCCGGTCGGCCAGGCCCTCGAGGAGAAGGCGGTCATCCGCGGTGTACGGGGCGTCGGCGCGGTGCCGGAGCACGGCGAGTACGCCGAACGGCTCCCCCTCGACGCGCAAGGGCGCGGCGAGGAGCCCGTGCACCGCGTGCCCCCGGAGCCATGCCGCCGCCGGCGGCGCTCGCACCTCGAGCGTGCCGGGGTCGAGCACCGCGTGGAAGGCGGTCTCGCCTGCGACGAGCACCTCGTCCCGGACGGCGGCAGCGAGCGCGCGGCACGCCTCGGGCACGGCGGCCAGAGCTGTGCGGGCTTCCGGATCGGGGTGATGGAGGCGCGACCAGGGGCCGGTCTCACCCTCGACCGGGACGACGTCCACGAGGCACGGGTCGCCGATCGCGCGGGCGACGGCGGAGGCCGCTGCGACCAGGAGCCCGGCCCGATCAGGCCCGGCCTCGAGGAGGCGTCTGCTCACCTCGCCGAGCTCGGCGAGGCGTCTGCGTGCGATGAGGGCGGCGTCGGCCAGCCGGGTGCGCTCGAGCGCCTGGCCCACCTCGCGCGCGAGGGCATCCAGCGCGCCGCGCTCCTCCTCGTCGAAGGCTCCGGCCTCGTCGAAGCGCAGGAGGAGCGCCCCGCCGATGCCCGCACGTGCCGGCACCGGGACGCAGGCCAGGGCCGCCGAGCCGGCGCCGGGTCCGGTCTGGGTGAGGTAGAGCGGCTCGCCGGAGCGGATGGCGCGGGCAGCGGGGAACGGAGCGGAGAGCGGGAAGGTGGAGACGCTCGAGGTCGCGTCGCCCGCGGATCCCTCGGAGGTGAGCACGAGGTGGCGGCCGTCGTCGGTGGGGATCGCGAAGCCCGCGCCCTCCGCGCCCGCCGAGGCGAGGTGGTGCACGACCCGCCGGACGAGATCGAGTGCGCTCGAGGCGCCGGCGAGCACCTCTTCGAGCGGCGCGCCGACCAGCGCAGCTTCGATTTCCCGCCTGCCCCGCACGATGCTTCCTCCGCCCCGGAGGACTAGTAAGTCCGGGAGGGCGAGGGAGGAGGCGCCCGGATGGGCGCGAGCCCGCAGGAGCCACCGTCGCGGGGCCCGCGCCGTGGAGGGATTGACGAACAGTGAGAACGGCCGCCGGGGATCACCCTTCTTCGCGCGGGGGCCGGTACTCGGCCGGCGGGCGGGCCTCGCCGCCGAAGAAGAACTGCTCCGCCTGGGCGTAGAGGATCTGGTTGGTCCGAGGGTCGCCCGGCGTGAGCCGGTACTCGTTGAGCACCATCTTGAAGTGCTCGAGCCACATGCTCCAGGCCTCGGCGGACACGGAGTCGTAGATCCGTTGCCCGAGATCGTTGGGGAACGGTTTGAAGGTCAGTGCGGGGAGCTCGCGGCCGAGCTTCGTGCAGTGGACCATCCGCGCCATCCCAAGCTCCTTGCGCCGGGAAAGGGGAGGCCGGCGCGTCCGGAACATATTCCAGTCCGGGTTCGCGCGCACGCGGCCGTTCGCGAGGGGGGAGGGCGGGACGGGAGCGCGCGGCCTCGCGCGGAGGAGGCCGCGCGCCCCTCGAAGATCAAGACAAGAGCGACGTGGGCGAGACGGACAACGCCTTGGCCAGCGACTCCAGGGTGTCGAGCGGCGGCGTGCGCTGCCCGCGCTCGAGCATCGAGATGTACGACACGGACAGGCCCGCCTTGGCGGCGAGCGCTTCCTGCGAGAGCTTGCGACGGAGACGTTCGCTCTTCAGATTTGACGCGAACTTGTCGGCGAGACCGGCCATGGTGGCTCCCTGCTTCACGTTGGGTGATAGGAGGGCAATCTCACTACCAGTCCCTCCCGCACTCGGAGAGATAGCACTTCGGGCGTGGGGGGACTGTCCCGTGTTCATCTGACCACCGCGCACGGTGCGGAGGCGCGCGACGATGCGCGCGCACGCCGTGCGTGAAGGCCGCACGAGATCGTTTGCGCGCGAAGGAGGGCGGCACGCTGCGACCCCGTCGCACCCGCGCCTCGGGGCACCGGCGTTCGCCCGTACCTCATTCACGGGTCGTGAGATCGGATCCTTCGCGCGACGGTCCCGCCGTCGCGTCCATCGGGGCGCGGCCCGGCCGCCGCGACCGGCGAGCGGCCAGGGAGGACTGGGCCCGCTGCCCCGCCCCGCGAGATAACGTGCGCCGGCCGGATCCGCGTGTACACTCCGCCCCCGAATGGCACGAGACCACGCACCCGAGCTCCGGAACGTCCTCCTCGCCGAGCTGCGCCGCGCTCCCGGGAAGCTCATCTCCGTCCCGGAGATCATGGCCCGGGCGCGGATCCACCCCGGCGAGCGGACCGCGGTGAAGCGCGCCCTCCGCGACATGGCGAGGGAGGGCGTCCTCCTCCGCGACGCGAAGCGCTTCCGGCTCCCGGGCGGCTCCGCGCCCGCCGTTCCCGCCGGCGGTCGCCACGCGTCGCGTGGCCCGGGCCGGCCGTCGCTCGGGCGCGCGCGGCCGGGCGAGGTGGTCGGCACGCTCAAGAAGCACCGCGACGGCTTCGGGTTCGTGGCGCGGCTCGATCGGAAGGGGGACGACGTGTTCCTCCCACCCGGGGAGGCGGAGCGCGCGCTGGACGGCGACCTGGTCCGCGTGGAGATCGTGCCGGCGCGCGGCGGTCGCACCGCGGGCCGGCTCGTGGGGGTGGTGGAGCGGCGGCGGCGGCTCCTCATCGGCACCTATCACGCGCGCGGCCGGTCGAGCTTCGTCGTCCCGGTGGACGCGGAGCTGTCGGAGCACGTGCCCGTGCCGGAGACGGACGCCGCGAGCGACGGAGAGGTGGTGAAGGTGGCCCTCGATCCCGGCTCGGCGCGCCTCGTGGGCGAGGTGGTCGAGGCGATCGGGCGACCGGGCGAGCCTCGCGTCGAGGTGCTGCGGGTCGCCTACGCCCGCGGCTTCGGGGACGTGTTCCCGGACGAGGTCCGGGCCGAGGCCGAGGAGATCCCCGACCACGTGACCACCCAGGATCGCCCCGGCCGGCGCGATCTCACGCGGCTGCCGCTCGTCACCATCGACGGCGAGGACGCGCGCGACTTCGACGATGCGGTGTACGTGGAGCGGCTGCCGCCGGGGAAGGGCAAGGGAGCCTACCGGCTCGTCGTGGCGATCGCCGACGTGGCGCACTACGTGCGCCCGGGCCGGCCGCTCGACGTCGAGGCGGGGCGGCGCGGCACCAGCGTCTACTTCCCGGCGCAGGTGCTGCCCATGCTGCCCGAGCGGCTCTCGAACGGGATCTGCTCGCTCAACCCCGAGGTGGACCGGCTCTGCATGGTCGCCGACCTGACCCTCGACGCCCGCGGTACCACCCTCGCGACCGAGGTGTACGAGGCCGTGATGCGGAGCGCGGCCCGCTGCACCTACACCGAGGTGGCCCGCGTGCTCGCCGGCGAGCGGGTGCCGGGGCGCGAGCGGTTCCGGCCGGCCTTCGAGCTCATGGCCCAGGTGCAAGAGAAGCTCACCGCCATGCGGCGCGCGCGCGGGGCGCTCGACTTCGACCTGCCGGAGGCCAAGATCGTCCTCGAC
>JAEZXM010000216.1 GCA_023419875.1 Pseudomonadota bacterium
CGATCCAGATGATGGCGAGCAGGAACCCGAGCATCCCCACGGAGAGCCCGACCAGGATCCCGAGCAGGCGGCGCACCGGCGCGAAGCGGACGTCGTCGGGGATGAGGAACCCCGCCGTCCAGCTCCAGGGCGCGAACCGCCGGTACACGACCCAGTGGCGCTCGCCCTCCACCTCCGGCTCGGCCACGCCGGAGTCGCCCGCGAGGATCCGCTTCACCCACGGTTCAGAGGAGAGCTCCGTCGAGCCCGCCGGCAGCGTCGGGTGGCGGACCACCACGCCGCCGGAATCGAGGAGGACGAGCGGGAGCTCCCGCTCCCGCGCCCACCGGTCGAGGGCCGTGAGGGCGGCCTTCTGCGAGTTCTCGACGTAAGCGGGGATCTCCGAGAGCCCCCCCTTCTCGAGGGCCGCGGCCTCGACCTCCAGCCGCCCCACCACGTTCTCCAGCTGGGCGTGGTACCCCGCCGCGTCGCGCTCGTCGATCACCGACGTGACCCGGACGGCGACGACGCCGATGAACGTGACGAGCGCGAGCCCGATGCCGGCCGACTGGACGAGGCTCGACTTGGTGCGGGCGAACATGGCGGCTCCCTCGCGGGCGGTGGGGCGTCGAGACTACTTCGCGACCTCGGCGACCTTGACGAGCTCGGGCTTGAAGACGATGCCGGCCTTCGCCGCGAGCCTCGGGTTGATGAGGATCTTCGCCTTCTTGTTGGCGGCGACCGGGATGGACGAGGGGGCTGCGCCCTTCAGGATCTGGAGCGCGGCGGTGCCGGCGTAGGCGCCCTGCTCCTCGGCGATCTTGGTGTAGCCCAGCATCACGTACGGCATCATGAAGTCGTAGATGCTGCCCGAGGCGATCCTCGCGTTCGCTTGCACGAACGCGGCCGCCTCCTTCTCCTCGAAGTCGTTGATGCCGGCGAAGTTCCCGATGAAGAGGACGTCCACCTCGCCCTGCATCTCGAGGAAGGCCTTCTTCCACTCGGCGAACGTCTTCACGTACCGCTCGCTCGTGAACTTGAGCCCCAGCGCCTTCGTGTACCAGGGGCCCTCGATCCGCTCGGTCTCCGAGTCCACGGTGAGGAAGCCGACGCGCGAGCCCTTGGCGTAGTCCTTCAGCCCGGCGAGGAGCTCCTTCACGAGGGCCACCTCGATCATGCCGGTGGCGTTCGCGCCGAGGCCGTACCGCTTCGCGTCCCAGTTCAGCCCGCAGAAGACGAATGGGAGCTTCGCATTCTTGAAGAAGGGGACGAGGACCTCCGCCACCGCCGTGTCGTCGGCGAGGATGACCACGTCCGGCCGGAGCGCCTCGATCTCGTCCTTCACCTTCTTCCCCGCCGCCTTCACGAAGGCGGTGTCTCCCTGGTGCCGCTTCACGTCCATCCGGTGGAACACGAGCTTCACTCCCGCAGGCTGGAGGACGGCCTTCGCGCCGGCCTCCTCGCCGTCGGACCACGCGTAGCCCTCGTGATAGGAGTTCACGAACAGTACGGTCTTGCCGGCGAGCTGCGCGCGGGCGGGCACGGCGAGGGTCGAGAGGAGCACGGCGGCGGCGGTGGCGAGGAGCGTACGTGCGGTCATCGCGAGGGCACCTTTCGTTCGAGTCCGGAGCCTCACTGAGCAAGACCCGTTCCCCGGATGGGACGCGCACTGGCTCGAGAAAAGCCCTGCAAGAACGACGAGTTGTCATCCGCGTCCCTCCGGCATGAGGAAAGAGTCCCCGCCCTTGGAGGGGGTGATCGGGACCTCCGGGTCCCGACCCGGACCGCGTGCTCGCCACTATGCCGACCAGGTGTCACCGGCTAGGATGACCGCCCTCCCGAGAAGCCCGGCCCGGAGCAACCTGCGTGCAGATCGTCTGTCTCGACCTCGAAGGCGTGCTCGTCCCGGAGATCTGGATCGCATTCGCCGAGCGCACCGGGATCCCCGAGCTGCGCCGCACGACCCGCGACGAGCCGGACTACGACAAGCTGATGCGCGGCCGGCTGGAGCTGCTGCGCCGCCACGGGCTGGGTCTCGCGGACATCCGGAAGGTGATCGCCGGCATGCGGCCGGAGCCGGGCGCGAAGGAGTTCCTCGACGCGCTCCGCCAGAGCTACCAGGTCGTGATCCTCTCCGACACCTTCTACGAGTTCGCCATGCCGCTCATGGCGCAGCTCGGGATGCCCACCTTGTTCTGTCACCGGCTCGAGGCGGACGCGCAGGGGTTCGTCTCCGCGTATCACCTCCGCATGCCGGAGCAGAAGCGCGCGGGCGTGGAGTCGTTCCGGGCGCTGCGCTTCAAGGTGATCGCCGCCGGCGACTCGTACAACGACACCGCCATGCTCTCGGCCGCCGACGCGGGCATCCTCTTCCGGCCGCCGCAGAACGTCGTCGCCGAGTTCCCGCAGTTCCCCGCCGTGTACGAGTATCCCGCCCTGCGGGCGGCCATCGACGAGGCCGCCGCGCGGATCGGCGGCTGACGTGCTATAGGGACGCGCCATGAAGACACTGACCGAACTCAGCGGCACGCTCGTGCGCGCCGCGGCCGCCGCCATCGAGGCGGCGAAGCGCTCGTCGCCCTCCGCCCCCGTTGCGGCTGCGGAGCCGGTC
>JAEZXM010000271.1 GCA_023419875.1 Pseudomonadota bacterium
GGACGGGCGCGAGCGGGGCGAGCGGGTCGGGGGCCGGGGCGGCCGGGGGATGGGGGCGCGGAGACCGCCGCCGGTCGGATCTCGGCGGGCCGCGGCTGTGGGGGGAGCGGTACGGGCTTCGGAGGAGCGAGCGGCCGGCTTGCGGGCGGCGGCCTCGGAGGCTGGGCGCGGGAGAGCTTGGCGAGCCGCGCCTCCTCCTCCTCGCGCGAGACGACGAGCGGCGGCTGCCCGGCGCGCTGCCGCGCCTCGTCCTCCTGGCTGTAGAAGAGCTGGAAGGTGGCGAGGCCTCGGACCACGAGCTCGCCCCGCTGGTTCTCCGCCCAGGCCTCGACGTCCATGACGTAGCGGCCCGGCCCCTCGAACCGGCGATCGACCACCCGCCCGCGCGAGGTGAGCACGTCGCCGGGCCAGACGATCTTGACGAATCGGGCCTGGAACCGCCGGAGCCGCGCCCCGCGCACCCAGTCGGTGACGAGCTCGCCGAGGAAGCCCATCGAGATCATGGCCGGGACGAGCACGCTGGGGAACCCGGCGTTGCGCGCGTGCTGCTCGTCCACGGAGAGCGGGTTCCAGTCCTGCGACGCGCCCGCGTAGCGGGCGATCTGCAGCCGATCCACCGGTGGCTTCACGAGCGGAGGGAGCTCGTCCCCCACCTTGACCGCCTCGAAGTAGAGCTGCCGTGCCGTGAGCATCTCGGGTCCTATCCGCGCCGGAGGATCAGCGTCGCGCGCGTGCGGAACACCAGCTCGCCCGCGTCGTCCTTGCCCTCGTCCTCGAGCACGAGGACGTCGGAGGGCCCGCTCGCGCCCGCCCGCTCCTGCACGTCGGCCACGCGGGTGACGACCGTGATCCGGTCGCCCGCGACGATCGGCCGGACGAGCTCGATCTGCTGCTCACCGTGGAGGATCGAGCGGGTGCCGAGGTCGAGCGAGTGGCGGAACCGCTCGTTCGCGGTGAGCGAGACTGCGAACGTGGGCGGCGCGACCAGGCCGGCGTACCCGGCGGCCTTCGCCGCAGCCTCGTCCTGGGAGATCGGGCTGGGATCGCCGAGCGCGTCGGCGAACCGCCGGATCTGGCCCTTCTCCACCTCGTGGACGACGGGCTCGCTCTCCCGGCCGATGAGGCTCCTCTCGAGCATTCGTCCTCCGGTCAACGACCCGCGGGAAGGTCCAGCACGGTCACGAGCCCCCGCAGCTCCGTGATCGCGCCGACCGCGTTGAGCACCGCCGCCGTCGTGGCCTCCTCGCCCGGGATGCCCCCCGGGATGACGAGGTGCAGGGGCGGCTCCGCGTCCAGCTCCACCTCGTCGTGCGGGTCCTCCGCGCCGAGCGCGATGGTGAGCTCGAGCCGGACGACCTCACGCTCCTCGGCGAACACGCGGGCGGTCTGCTGCAGTCCGGCCACCTGGCCGCGCCGGACCGAGACGACCGCGCCCTCGCCCGGATCGTCCTCCTGCGCGATGAGCGGCAGGATCTCCTCCTCGACCTCCTCGAGCGAGAGGCCGAGACCCGCCGCCACGAGCGCCGCCGACTCGGCGAGGCCGACGTGCCCCACGGTGCCCCGCTCGGCGGCCTCGTGGAACTCCTCCTCCGAGAGCCCTGCGCCGATCTTCCGCTGGAGCGCCGGCCGACGGGTCGCCGCGTCCACGATCCGCAGCGCGCGGACGTGGCGGATCGCGCCGGTCACGTGGCCGAGGAAGGCGGGGAGCCGATCGAGCACGAAGCCCGGGTTCACGCCCGTGCCCAGGACGGCGACGTTGCGCTCCTCGCAGAGGCGATCGAGCTCGTCGGCAGCCGCCTCGTTGCGGAGCCAGGGCCAGGCGAGCTCCTCGCACGTCGAGACGACGGAGAGCCCGGCCCGGACGGCCTGTGTGATCTCGGGGATCACGGCGTCGAAGCGGCTCTGCGTCGTGTGGAGCAGCACGCCCCCGCGCGCCGACGCGAAGAGCGCGGCCGGATCCGCGGCCACGGGCTCGTCGTTGCCGGGCTCGCCGAGCACGTCCGAGAGCGGGCGACCGACGAGGTCGCCGCGAAGATCCACCGCTCCCAGGAGCCGGAGCTCGGGACGCGCGAGCGCGGAACGGGCGATCGCTCGACCGATGTCGCCGAGTCCCATCACCACGACGGGGACACCGCTCGACGCCACGCATCCTCCCGCGACACGGCCAGGGACCCGGACAGGGAGAATCGAGGATCTCGGCCGTATCCTCTGTTTTCTCGGGCCTTTATAGTGCAGGCGTCTCGCCGCCATCAAGGAATCCGGGGCGGACGCCCCGTCCGCGCGCGAGATATCGTCGGGTCGCCGCGGCCGAGACGCGGCGCGTCAAGACGTTTGGGCACGAGGCTTTAGGTGCCCCCGGCCGCCCTTTTGCTCCTAGCGAAGGAGCTCCTCGAGATAGCGCTGGGCCCTAGGGTCGTCCCACTCGCGGGGGCCGACGACGTACGCGACCAGCCTTCCCCGGCGGTCCACGATGTAGCTCTCCGGGAGCTTCACCTCGGTCGGACACCCGCCCCGGGCAGAGCAGTAGTAGAGGGTCGTCGTGGTCTGCTTCTCCCCGTCGAGGAGCACGGTCAGGGGCCCGGTCGCCCCCTTGAAGGGCTCGCGATCGAAGAAGCCGCGGATGGGCTCCCAGCCCTGATCGACCGACACCGCCAGCATCCGGAACTTGCCCGGGTAACGCTCCTCGAGCTGCCGTGCGAGCGCCAGCATGCTGGGCAGCTCCTCGAGGCAGGGCGGGCACCAGGTCGCCCAGAAGTTCACGAACACCACCTGGCCCTCGAGGCTCGCCAGGGATACACGCGCACCGTCCATCGCCGGCAGCTCGAAGGCGGGCGCGGGCTCGCCCGGCGCGGGGCTGATGCCGAAGGCGGTCGCCTCGGGGGAGACGGCCGGCGAGCGCTTGCACGCTGCGGCGAGCGACAGGAGGGACAGGGCGAGGGCGGCGGCGCGGCGATCCATGGTGTGAGGTCTCTCCGGGTCCCCTCGGCTGGAAGCGGCGGAGCCGTGCCTTTCTACCCGAGCCAACGGCTTGCCGCCACCGGCCCCGCCCTGCGACACTCGCCGTCAGATGCGCGGATTCATGGGCAGCTTCGCCGTCCTTCCGCTCGGCGAGGTCGCCGAGCTCCTGGCCCGGCTGGGGAAGACCGGGACCCTCACGTGCGAGCGGGGGACCATCCGCAAGGGCCTCAGCCTGCGAGCCGGCGCCGCCGTCGCGGCGGCCTCCAACGATCCGCGCGAATACCTCGGCCAGCTCCTCATCAACTACGGCCACCTCACCGAGGACCAGCTCGGCAAGGCGTTCCAGGTCCAGGAGGAGACGAAGATCCGGCTCGGCAAGGTGCTCACCATGGTGGGCCTGGTCGGGTCGGACGTCATCCGCGAGGTCCTGGCGATCAAGATCCGCGAGACCCTGCTCGACGTGTTCCTCTGGGACTCGGGCGTCTTCACCTTCGACGAGGGGCCGGTCGAGGCGGTGGACGAGCTCGACGCGCGCGTCCCGCTCCCGGAGATCGTGCGCGAGGCCGAGTTCCGGGCGACCGCCTGGAGCGCCTTCCGCGGCGAGTTCCCGTCGGGGGCGGCGGGGCTCGTCGTGGTCGAGGACAAGGTGCCGAAGGAGCTCGGCGCCGCCACCGTGGACGGCCGCCTCCTGGCGCTCGCGCGCGAGGGGAAGACGATCGACGAGATCGGCCTCATCCTGCACGCGACCGACTTCCACCTCTACCAGCGCCTCTACGCCCTCTCGCGCCAGGGCTGGATCCGCGGGTCCGGGGAGCAGCCGCCGCCGCTGCCCAAGCCCACCGCGGAGGAGGCCGCCCACCTGGTGGAGCGTGCCCGAGGGCTCCTCGCCGACGGCCACGCCGACGAGGCCGAGCTCGCGGCCGCGCGGGCCGTGGAGCTCGCCCCCGAGCTCGACAGCGCGCGCACCCTGCTCGCCGACGCCGAGCTCGCGCTCGAGGAGCAGCTCCGCGCCGAGCTGCTCGCCTCCCCGCACCGCCCGCGCGTGAAGCTCTCCGCCGGTGAGCTCGGCAAGCTGCGCCTGCCGACCGTGGACCGCTTCCTCCTCTCGCGCTGCGACGGAAAGAAGAACGTGCGCGACATCACCCGCGTCGCCCCGCTGCGCGAGCTCGACGTGCTGAAGGCGCTGCGCAGGTTCGCGGACTCGGGGCTGGTGGAGATGTAGGGGGAGTGGGCGCGCAGCACCGCGCTCACCCCGCCAACCTCTCCCGCACCTCCCCCCGCTCGTCCACCCGCACCGCGAACGGGACCGAGTGCACGCTGTAGCGTCGCGCGAGGTCCGGGCGGCGGGAGACGTCCACGAGGACCGGGGTCTCGCCGGCGCTGCGGAGCTTTCGCTCCACCTCGTGGCAATCGGAGCAGAGCGGGTGGGTGAACTGCACCACCGCGCCGCGTCCGGCGGGCACGCCGAGCTCGGCGAGATCGAGCCGGACGGGGAGGCCGCGGAGGCGGGCGCCGAGGCGGTAG
>JAEZXM010000289.1 GCA_023419875.1 Pseudomonadota bacterium
CGGTGGTGGCGAGCCTCGCCGAGGCGCTCGCACGGACGCCGGACCTGGTCCGGCCGCACCTCGGCCGGCTGGCGCAGCCCGAGGGCCTCACCTTCACCGCGCTCAACGCCGCGTTCCTCGACGACGGTGCCTTCGTCCACCTCCCGGCGGGCGCCGCGGTGGAGGCCCCGATCGAGCTCGTGTTCGCGGGCGGCGGCGCCGGGGAGCCGGTGGTGCAGCACCCCCGCGTGCTCGTCGTGGCCGGGGCGGGGGCGAAGGCGACGATCGCGGAGGTCTACGTCGGGGCGGAGGTGTACCTCACCGCCGCCGTCACCGAGCTCGCCGTCGGCGACGGCGCGGAGCTCGAGCACCTGAAGCTCCAGGACGAGGGCGACGGCGCATTCCACGTGAGCGCGGTGTTCGCGGAGCAAGGCGCAGGCGCGAAGCTCTCGGCGCACTCGCTCGCGCTCGGCGGGCTCGTCTCGCGCGCGGAGCTCCGGGCGCGGCTCGCCGGCGAGGAGGGCGCGCTCGCCGCCTCCGGCCTCTACATGGCCGACGGCGCGCGGGTGACCGACAGCTTCTCCGTGATCGACCACGCCGTACCCCGCTGCCGGACCGAGGAGGCGTACAAGGGCATCCTCGACGGCCGCTCGCGCGGCGTCTTCCACGGCCGGATCCGCGTGATGCCCGGCGCGCAGAAGACCGACGCGCGGCAGATGAACTCGAACCTGCTCCTCTCCGAGGACGCGATCGTCGACACGAAGCCCCAGCTCGAGATCTTCGCCGACGACGTGAAGTGCGGGCACGGCGGCACGGTCGGCCAGCTCGACGAGGATGCCCTCTTCTACCTGCGCTCGCGCGGGGTGGGCGAGGCGGAGGCGCGATCGCTGCTCATCTGGGCGTTCGCGGCGGAGATGGTGGACCGGATCGGCCCGGCGTCCCTCCGCGCCCGGGCACGTCGCCACGTGGCCTCGCGGCTCCCCGCCGCGGCGGCGCTGCTGGAGGCCGCGTGATGGGCGGTGTGCGCCAGCCCGCGGAGACGCGCGTTCCCCGGCCCGCCGCTGGCTACGACCTGGCCGGGATCCGCGCGCAGTTCCCGATCCTCTCGCAGCTCGTACGCGGCAAGCCCCTCGCCTACCTGGACAACGCGGCCACCACCCAGAAGCCGCGGGTCGTGATCGACGCCATCCGCCGCTACTACGAGGAGGACAACGCCAACGTGCACCGCGGCGTCCACCTCCTCTCCGAGCGCGCCACGCGCGCGCACGAGGAGGCGCGCGTCCGGGTGGCCCGGTTCCTCGGCGGCGTCGATCCGCACGAGGTGATCTTCGTCCGCGGCGCCACCGAGGGGGTGAACCTCGTCGCCCAGACCTTCGGGCGGCAGCGGGTCGGGCCGGGCGACGAGATCGTCGTCTCCGAGATGGAGCACCACTCGAACATCGTGCCCTGGCAGCTCCTCTGCCGGGAGAAGGGCGCGCGGCTCCGGGTGCTGCCCATCAACGACGCGGGCGACCTGCGGCTGGAGGCGCTCGACGACCTCCTCGGGCCGCGCACGCGGCTCGTGGCGGTGACCCACGTCTCGAACGCGCTCGGCACGGTCAACCCGGTGGCGGAGATCGTCGCCCGCGCCCACGTCCGCGGCGTGCCGGTGCTGGTGGACGGCGCCCAGGCCGCCCCGCACCTCGCCGCCGACGTCCGCGCGCTGGGCGCCGACTTCTACGTCTTCTCCGGGCACAAGGTGTACGGGCCGATGGGCATCGGCGTGCTCTGGGGGAAGAAGGCGCTGCTCGAGGAGCTGCCGCCCTGGCAGGGCGGCGGCGACATGATCCTCTCGGTCACCTTCGAGGAGACGACGTTCAACACGCTCCCGTACCGGTTCGAGGCCGGCACGCCCGACGTCGCCGGGGCGATCGGCCTGGGCACGGCGCTCGAGTGGGTGAGCGGCGTGGGGCTCCCGGCGATCGCCGCCCACGAGCGGGCGCTCATCGCAAGCTTCCTCGACGCCCTGCGCGAGCTTCCCGAGGTGCGCCTCGTCGGGACGCCGCGCGAGCGGGCGGGCGTGGTCTCGTTCCTGCCCGGCGACGTCCATCCGCACGACGCCGGCACCGTGCTCGACCGCCACGGCGTCGCCGTCCGGGCGGGCCACCACTGCGCCCAGCCGGTCCTGCATCGCCTGGGAGTGAACGCCACCGTGCGCGCGTCGTTCGCCGCCTACTCCTCGCCGGCCGACGTCGAGGCGCTGGTGCGAGGGCTGCACGAGGTGAGGAGGATGTTCGCGTGACCCTTCGACTCCGCGGCCGCTTCGCGGCCGCTACGCTCAGGGTGGTCGGCCGTGTCTGACTTGACGGACTTGTATCAGGAGGTCGTCCTCGACCACTCGAAGCGCCCGCGCAACTTCGGGCCGCTCGCGGACGAGAACCGCCGGGCCGAGGGGCTCAACCCCCTCTGCGGGGACCGGATCACCATCCACGCGCGCGTGGACGGCGGCACGCTCGCCGACGTCCGGTTCGAGGGGAGCGGCTGCGCGATCTCCAAGGCGTCGGCCTCGGTGATGACCGGGCTCGTGAAGGGCAAGTCGCCCGCCGAGATCGACGCGATGTTCGAGCAGTTCCATCGGGTCGTGACCGAGGGCCCCCGCCCCGGCGAGGAGGAGGCGCTGGGCAAGCTGGCCGTGTTCGCCGGCGTCCACGAGTTCCCCGCCCGCGTGAAGTGCGCGAGCCTCGCCTGGCACGCCCTGCGCCAGGCGCTCGAGGGCGGAGAGGGGCCGGTCTCGACCGAGTAGTGGAGCACATGAGATGAACCGCACGCCCATCACCACCACCCGCGACGTCGAGGCGCTGCTCGTCCCGAGCGGCGAGCACGTCACCTTCCCCGCCGGCACCTGGCTCGTCGTGCAGCAGTCGCTGGGCGGCCAGTTCACGGTCATGACCGACATGGGCGCGCTCGCCCGCATCGACGGCACGAACGCCGACGCGCTCGGGCCGGAGGCCGTCGAGGAGGCGCGGCGGTACGCGGAGACGCGCGCGGAGAGCGCGGAGGGGCCGTTCGACGAGGCCCGCCTCTGGGAGGCGCTCGGGACCGTCTACGACCCGGAGATCCCCGCGAGCATCGTCGAGCTGGGGCTCGTCTACGGCATCGACACCGAGCCGGTCGAGGGCGGGCACAAGGTGACCGTCCACATGACGCTCACCGCCCCGGCCTGCGGCATCGGCCCGGTGCTCGTGGACGACGTCCGCCGCAAGCTCCTCGGCACGCCGGGCGTGAAGGACGCCGAGGTCGAGCTCGTGTTCGACCCGCCGTGGGACCCGTCGCGGATGAGCGAGGCGGCGCGGTTGCAGCTGGGGTTCTTCTGATCTCACGGGGCGTGCCGCCCCAGCGATTCTCATGGCCCCGCGAGGCTCTCCGGGATCGGGACCACGACCACGCCTCCATCGGTTTGCACGAAGAGGACGCGCCCGTCGTGCGTCACGACCATGCTCGAACTCGGTGCGCACGTCCGCTCACCGGCCGCGCAGGTCGCGTGATCGAGCAGGTCGACGGTGCCGAGCTCGGGGAGGGGGCCGCCGCCCTCCGCCGGCGCGGTGAGGTCGAAGACGTGGACGATCGGCGCCGGGCCACCCACCGACACGTGGCTCCGGAACTCGAGCGTGAACGCGCGTCGCCCGTCGCCGGAGAGGATCGCCGGAGCGGGGAGCGTGCCGAGGAAGGCGAAGCTCCCGTCGTAGACGCTCGTGCCCGAGAGCACGCGGCTGCCATCGTCGCTGATGGCCTCGGCGGTGGTCGCGCCGGCGGCGTTGGCGTGGAAGGCGTCGTCCCTGAGGGGCTCGGTCGCGTCGTGGTAGAGGAACGCGCCGGACCCGGGGCGAAAGACGAGGAGGCGGCTGCCGTCGCGGGAAGCGATGGTCTGCGCCGGTCGATGGTCGTCGCGGTACCAGGCGCTCGGAGAGACCATCGTTTGCCGATAGTAGTTGCCCGTATCGAAGGTCATCAGGCGGTTGACCATCCCGGCCCAGACCCGGCCATCGAACGTGACGGCCAGGGGCGCCTGCGAAGGGGGCTCGTACGGGGGCGTGAGGTACGAGCCCATCCCGACGACGGAGAGCCGCTCGGGGTCGAACGCGTAGAGTCCGTAGTCCGGGTCGTCCGACGTCGCGAGCAGCTTCGTGCCCTCGGGGGAGAGGCCCATCCGGCGCAGCCTGTTGACCGGCTTGCTGGTGGTGGTCCAGACGCCGTCGCGGAAGTCGTGGCGGCGGAGCGTGGTCGAGTACTGGAGGCTGGTCGCCGGAGGCGGCTCCAGCACCAGCAGTGCGCTCCGCGCCCCGTCCCAGATCATGCGCCCGCCAGCGCCGGAGCCGGGCAGGACGGCGCGAGCGGCCTCGAGCGGTGCGGTGAGCCGGAGCACCGCGGAGCTGGGCGAGAGCCCGAGCGCGTTGGGCGTGATCACCTGGTAGGCACCGGCGGGGAGGGCCGCCGGGAGCTGAACCATGACCTCGGTGTTGCTCAGCCGGGTGAACACGGCGTCCGGGACGGCTTCCACCACCAGGGGCGCGTGAGCGAGCAGCTCGGCCGTGAACCCCTCGCCGCGGACGCGGAACTGGCGGGGCGGGCCGGCCGGGTGGTCGGGCGGAATGGCCGAGCGTGCCACGGGGAGAGCGAGCTGAAGGACGACGGCGAGCTTGCGGGAGGTCATACCTTCCGTGTCCCCGGAGATCTCGATCTCGCCGAGCGCCGAGCGGCGGTTCGCGAGAAGGTTTGCCACCCAGGTCGGATCCACGTGGAACTGGACGTCACCACCCGTGAGCCCCTGCGACGTGTCGACCACGAGCCACGGCGACAGGCCCTGCGCCGTCCACGCGTGCTGCGGTCCGCCCGCCATGTCGATGCGCGCGCTGCCGCGGAGCTGGTCGGCGGTGGTGTCGGTGTCGATGCGGATCGTGACCGACGCCGGCTGCGCGAAGCCGTGGATCTTCGAGACGCGGTAGGGAACCCGATGGCTCGCCCCGTCCCGGAGCTCGCACCCGGGGTCGCTGGAGAGGAAGACCTCCAGGAAGCCCGTGTGCTCCTCTACGGTCAGATCGGGATCGGGCTCGAAGGTCACGTCCCACCACGTGGGGTCCAGGGTCGAGCCGATGGGCAAGCCCGGGGGCCAGTAGACCGAGACGTGCGCGACGGAGAAATCCCCGCCCGAGCTGGTCGCGCAGAACAGCTGTCCCGCATCGCGCGGGTCGGCCGACGTGTGGACGATCACGTGGACCGCCTCGAGCTCCTGGTCCGTGACGAGGTCGATCGCGGAGGGCGAGACGGAGACGATGGTGGCGGGGGACGGGTCAGGCTCGCCTTCAGCGCCGCAGGCGGCGAGGAGGGCGAGGATGAAGAGCGACGTACACGAGAGGACGGGAGTGCGCGCGTTCACGAGGTGCTCCTCCGGTTCCGTCAATCGACGCCAACTTCGAACGTGAGCACCGTGTCCCCAACCCCGACCGCGACGGTGGTCGGTCCGATCTGCTCCGCGGTCGCGGTGGTCGTCGCGCCGCAGGGGAGCGGATCCGTCCCGGCCACGAGCTTGCCGGTCGCGTCGAGGATGCGGACGCCGGTGG
>JAEZXM010000322.1 GCA_023419875.1 Pseudomonadota bacterium
CGGCCGAGGAGCGCGGCGAGGTGGTCGACGGCGGCCTGCGGCGCGCGCCCGAGCTGGGTCAGCACCGGGCCGTGCACGGTGGCGAGCCCGGCGCGGTTCAGGACGGCGTGGAGGGTGGTGATGTCGGAGAAGCCGACGAGCACCTTCGGCCGGGCGAGGAGCGGCGCCGGATCCAGGCCCCGGAGGATCCGCATGGTCCCGTAGCCGCCGCGCGCGCAGAAGATGGCGCGCGCCTCCGGATCGGCCACGGCCTCCCGCCACTCGTAATCCCGCCGCGCGTCGTCGCCGGCGAGATACCGCTCGCGCGCGAACACGTCCTCGCGGTGGCGGGGCACGAACCCGAGCTGCTCCCGGAGGACGGCGATGCCCCGGGCGAGCGGCTCCGGGTCGAAGGGGCTCGCAGGAGCGATCACCCGGACGACGTCGCCGCGGGAGAGGAGCGGGGGGAGGAGCACGAGTCCGAGGATAGCCGCGCGTGGGGTGCGGGTAAACGAACGGCGCCCCCAATCGGTCCCTCCGGCCGACCCACACGGGCAAGGCTCCGCCGAGGTCCCGCGACAATGTTTCGCGCCCGAAGCTCGGCCAGGAACCGTTCACCCGCGACGCGCGCGACGCGTCGAGAGGAGTTCGTGATGAGCCCCAGGGCGCAGGAGCTGGAGGGCGAGGTCTTTCACCCGTCCGCGGAGGCGGTCGCGAACACCCGCATGAAGGACTGGGAGGCCGTCGCGCGCAGGGCGCTCGAGGATCCCGAGGCGTTCTGGGCCGCCGAGGCGGACGAGCTCGACTGGTTCAGGAAGTGGGACCGGGTCTGCGACGCGAGCGAGAAGCCTTTCTACAAGTGGTTCAAGGGCGCGCAGTGCAACATCGTCCACAACGCCCTCGACCGTCACCAGAAGACCTGGCGCAAGAACAAGCTCGCCCTCGTCTGGGTGGGGGAGAACGCCGAGGTCCGCACGTACTCGTACTTCGCGCTCAACCGCGAGGTGAACCGCTTCGGCAACGTGCTCAAGGCGATGGGCGTGAAGAAGGGCGACCGGGTCACGATCTACATGCCCCGCATCCCCGAGATCGCCATCGCCATGCTCGCCTGCGCCAAGGTGGGCGCCGTCCATTCGGTGGTCTACGGCGGGTTCTCGGTCGACTCGCTCCAGGGGCGGATCGAGGACTCGGAGTCGCGCGTCGTCATCACCGCCGACGGCGGCTACATGAACGGCAAGGTCGTCGAGCTCAAGAAGACCGTGGACGACGCCGTCCGCCGTTGCCCGACGGTGGAGACGGTGATCGTCGTCCAGCGGACCGGGCACGAGGTGAGGCTCGAGCCGGGCCGGGACTACTGGTACCACGAGCTCATGAAGCTGCCGCTCGCCACCAACCGGTGCGAGACGGAGGTGATGGACTCCGGCGACCCGCTCTACATCCTCTACACCTCCGGAACCACCGGGAAGCCGAAGGGGCTCGTCCACGGCCACGGCGGCTACATGGTCGGCATCTACTCGACCCTCAAGTACGTCTTCGACGTGCGCGACGAGGACCGCTACTGGTGCGCCGCCGATCCGGGCTGGGTGACCGGCCATTCGTACATCGTCTACGGGCCGCTGCTCATGGGCGCGACCGGCTTCATGTACGAGGGCGCGCCGACGTACCCGTACCCGAACCGCTGGTGGCAGCTCGTCGAGAAGTACGGGATCACGATCCTCTACACCGCCCCCACCGCCATCCGCGGGCTCATGCGCTTCGGCGAGTCGTGGCCCGCCCGTCACGACCTCTCGAGCCTGCGCCTGCTCGGCTCGGTGGGCGAGCCCATCAACCCCGAGGCGTGGAAGTGGTACCACCGGGTCATCGGCAAGGGCCGTTGCCCGATCATGGACACCTGGTGGCAGACCGAGACCGGGATGTTCCAGATCACGCCCGTGCCGTCCATGCCTCTCAAGCCCGGCTCGGCGACGCGGCCGTTCTTCGGCCAGCAGGCCTCGATCCTGGACGATCACGGCAAGCCCGTCCCGGACGGCGAGGAGGGCTTCCTCGTCCTCGAGAAGCCCTGGCCTGCCATGGCGATCACGATCTTCAAGGACCCCGAACGGTTCGTGAAGCAGTACTGGTCGAAGTACCCCGGCCGCTACATGGCGGGCGACTCGGCGAAGCGGGATCGCGACGGGTACTACTGGATCATCGGCCGCACCGACGACGTCATCAAGGTGTCGGGCTACCGGCTCGGGACCGCGGAGATCGAGAGCGCGCTCGTCTCGCACCCCGCCGTCGCCGAGGCGGCGGTGATCGGGCTGCCGCACGAGGTGAAGGGAAACGCCATCCACGCCTACTGCCTGCTCCGGCAAGGGTTCAAGCCCTCGGACGATCTGGCGGAGGAGGTGCGGACCCACGTCGCGCAGCACCTGGGCCCGATCGTCCGGCCGGAACGCGTCGTGTTCGTGGACGCGCTTCCGAAGACGCGCTCCGGAAAGATCATGCGCCGGGTCCTCAAGGCGCGCGCGCTGGGCCTCCC
>JAEZXM010000338.1 GCA_023419875.1 Pseudomonadota bacterium
GGCGAGGGCGACGAGAAGGGCGAAGCCGAGCCGGCGGCGTGAGCCTTCGCAGGCGCGCGGCCCGTCGACGCCGCGCGCGACCGCCGATGCTCGTCAGGCGAGCCGACCGACGCCGGCGCGCGCCTGCCACCGCCGCGACCGCTCGCGGCGCAGCATGGTTCGGACCGCGGCCTCGGCGATGGATGCCATCCCGGAGCTCTTGGTGAGGATGGCGTCCGCGCCGGCCGCACCGAGGAGCTGCCGCACGATCGGGTCGGAGTCTCCGCTCATCACCACGATCGTCAGCTCGCGCTCGCCTCCGCTCTCGCGCACGCGCCGGACGAGCTGCTCGCCGTCCAGGCCGGGCATGTGCACGTCGACGACGAGGAGGTGCAGATCGAGCAGGAGGTCGATCAGCGCATGCAGGCCGTCCATGCCGTCCGCGGCGTAGTACACGTCGAAGCCCTGCGCCGCCAGCGCCGCGCCCATCATGCGCCGGGAGAGGAGATCGTCGTCCACGACCAGCGCTCGCCGGCGGTGGGCGGTGACGTGCACGAGCGCCGAGCCGATCTCGGCGACGGTCGCCGGATCCGCCTCGAAGTGGATCCCCATGCCGCGCTCGTTCGAGTGCACGACCGTGCCGGGCGCGCGGGTCGTGACCCCGCCCGGGAGGTCCACCTCGAGCCGGACCTTCGTCCCCGCGGGCACCAGCACGGGGGTGCGCACGAACGCCCCTCCCTGGGAGAGGTTCTCGACCCACGTGGACGTGTCGTTCTCCGGTCCGCCGGAGGCGCAAGGGACGGAGCTCGCCCGGGGAGCCCCCTCCCACCGCGATGAGGCCTGCGCCACCACGGTGGCGTTGGCGCGGACCGGGTAGCGCGGGGCGCGACGCTGCTCGGGCGCGGCCGCGCTGGCCCGTGCCGCCTCGAGCGCGCTCGCGAGCGGCTCGCCGGCGGTCACGAGCTCCACGACGAAGCCGGCCGGGGTCCCCGGCGCGCTCCAGCCCGCATCGCGGAGCGCCGTCACGACGCCCTCCGCCGCGACGACCTCTCCGCCCGCCAGCAGGAGCTCGAGGGTGATCGTGTCGCCCACGGGCGGCTGCCGCGGGCTCGGAACGAAGATCGCTCGACCGTCACGCTCGATGACGAGGCCGGCGGCGTCGGGCCTCGCGAGCCCCAGCCGCAGGGTGAGCGGACTCCACGGACGAGCCGCGTTCGATCCGACGGAGCGCTCGAGCTGGACGCGCGCTGCGTCGGCGAGCAGCCCGGGCAATACCCCGCGATGGATGAGGGTGCAGGTCCGGAGCGCCGCCCGTCCCCGTCCCTCATCGTGCGAGATGGTCGCCCCCAGCCGCCACGCCCAGAAGTCCACGCGGCGCGCAGCAGCTTCGCGGAGCGGACCGTCGAAGCGCGCCACGCAGACGAAGTGTTCGCACGTCGAGCTCGTGCCGATGTCGCACTCGAGGAGGGCGCCGCCGCTGAGCTCACGCAGCGCGTCGACGAAGCAGAGAACATCGCGTGCGTGGCTCTCGATGGAGCCGAACAGGAACGCGAGCTCGTGCACGGGCTTCGCGACAGATGGAGGGTTCAGTGCGTTCTGGGTCATGGTGTTGGCATTCGCCACACCCCAGGTCAAAGCACGGTGCGTGCCACGGAGGCTCGCGTTCTCCGGGCCACGCAATGGACGTTTTCACTGTCCGGGGACGGCCGGATCACGGCGATGACGCGCCCCGAGCCCGCCGGGGCAGCAGGGACCCGAGGGCCGGCGCGGACCCGTGCACGACCGCGCCAGGGCCTCGGCTCCTTCACCCCGCGTGCGCCAGGATCTTGTACACCGGCGCGAGATCCCGGAACACGCCGAGCAGATCGCCGAGCGCCACGCTCCGCGCCTCGTCGCTCGTCCAGCAGATGCCCACGTCGAGGCCGGGCTTGCCGGGCGCGAGGTTCTCGGCGAGCTCGAGCCAGAACGCGCTCGACGCGGCCGGGGCGAGCTCGGGCAGCTCCTCGTGGTTCCACTCGAGGAACTGGCGCAGCCGCCGGAACGGCTTGCCCTTGCGGGCGAGGTTCGGGGCCTCGCGCTCGAGCGCGCGCTGCATCGCCTCGCGGCGAGGCGAGTCGCCGCGCACGCCCACGCGGGCGTGAAGGTGCTCGCGCGTCACGGCCACGCCGAGGAAGGGCAGGCCGCGGTAGCCGCGCGGGCTCTCGCTGAAGGCGACCAGCGCCTCCTCGGGGGGAGACTCGCGGCGGCGCGGGACGCGGGCGGCGTGCAGGTGGAGATCCTGGCCGGCGACGCGGGCCAGGCCGGGGAGGCACCCGGTGCCGAGCGCGACGAGCTTCGGAAGAAGGGAATGCTCGAGCGCGGCCCCGCGCTCTTCGGGGTCGTCGATCGCGAACAGATTGAAGTCCGACGGCCCGAGGCCCACACCCGCCATGGCAGCTCCGAGATGGGGAAATCCTAGCACACGTTGACTGGCATGAAGCGCCTGCTAGGTTCTCTCCCTCGATGCAGAAGGACCAACGGCTGCTCGATCTGGCGGCCCTCCTCCTCAAGGCCGCCGAGCCGGTCTCCTGGCGGGAGATCCAGGAGCAGTTCCCCGAGGACTACGCCGGGACGGGCGAAGCGGCCATCCGCAAGTTCGAGCGGGACAAGGCGGATCTGCTCGAGCTCGGCATTCCGGTCCGGTACGCGGCCGGAGACGAGGATCTGCCCGCCGGCTACCTCATCGACAAGGACGAGTTCTACCTCCCTGACCTCCGCCTCCCGCCGGAGGACCTGGCGCTCCTGTACGTGGCCGGCTCCGCCGCGCTCGCCCAGGGCACCTTTCCCTACGCGCGGGATCTCGCACACGCGTTGAACAAGCTCTCGTTCGCGGCCAACGCGCCCGGCGCCTCGGAGTCCGCCGCTCAGGCGGCGCGGCAGCTCTCGTCGGGCGACGGAGGGGCGCCGCCCGCGGTGGTGCGGTGGATCGAGGAGCTGTCGCGCGCGATCGCCCACAAGAAGTGGGTGGAGCTCGGCTACCGCAAGGCGGGCGCGCGCGAGCCGTCGCTCCGGCGAGTGGACCCCTACGGCCTCTACCAGAAGGCGGGCGTCTGGTATCTCGCCGCCTTCTGCCACACGAAGGAGAAGGTGCTCACGTTCCACCTCTCGCGGATCGTCTCGCTCCGCGTGAACCCCGCCGCGCCGCGCACGCCCGATTTCGCGCCGACCCGGGACTTCTCGCTCGCCGACCTCGCGTCGCGCGAGACCTGGGAGTTCGAGGTGCACGCGCCCCAGCGCTGCCGGGTGCGGCTCGACGCGCCGGTCTCCTCCGAGGTCCTCGCCTCGTTCGGCCCCCGCGCCCGGGTGGAGGAGGCGGACGGCGGCGTGGTCGTGGAGATCACCGCCACGAACCGCGACGCGCTCCTCCGCCACGTGCTCTCGCTCGGCGACGCCGCGGAGATCCTCGCTCCCCAGGCGCTCCGCGAGGTGGCCCGCGGGGTCCTGGCGGCGCTCTCGGAGAACCTCTCGTGAGCCCGAGCCGACGGCGTCCGGCGCGCGCGAAGCGGGCCCCGAGGGCGGACCGGCCGCTCTCCGCGCCCTCCGGCCCCACTCCTCACGCTCCGAAGGTCGATCCGCGCGACCGCCTCCGGCGGACCCTCTTCCTCGTCCCGTACGCGGTCCGGCACCCGGGGACGCCGGTGAAGGAGCTCGCCCGGCGCTGCGGCTGCAGCGAGAAGGAGCTGCTCGAGGACCTCGACTTCCTCCTCAACGTCGGCTCGCCGCCGTTCGCCCCCGACGACTTCCTCGACGTGTACGTGGAGGGCGATCGCGTCCACGTCGCCCTCCACCAGAGCTTCTCGCGTCCGCCCCGCTTCACCGAGAGCGAGGCCGCCGCCCTCGCTGCCGCGGCGCAGGCCCTGGGGGGCGAGGGGCGCGAGCGGGCGGTGAAGGCCCTGCGGGACTCGGTCCCGCGCGACCGGCGCCAGAGCTTCGACGAGCTGTCGCGGCGGATCTACGCCGGCGCCCCGCCCGCGGAGGATTCGGTGCTCGGCCGCCTCCAGCGCGCCATCGCCGATCGGCGGACGGTCCGGCTCGCCTACCACTCGGCCTCGCGCGACGCGAAGACCGACCGCGTGGTCCACCCGTACACGCTCGCCCAGCGCTTCGGCCACTGGTACCTCTACGGGCACGACCGGCAGCGCGAACGCCCGCTCGCCTTCCGCGTCGATCGGATCCTCGGCTGCCAGCCGCTCGCGGAACGTTTCGAGCCGCCGGGTGAGGCGGAGCTCGGCCGGATGAGGCTCTTCTCGGACACCCAGGGGGAACCGGTCCGGTTGCGGATCGCGGCGGAGGCGGCCCCGTGGGCGATCGCCCGCCCGGGGATCCGGCTGGTGAAGCGGCTCGAGGACGGCGGGGTGGTGGTCGAGGTGGGCGCCGGCGAGGAGTGGGCCACCCGGTTCGCGTTGTCCCTGGGCGGCCAGGCGGAGGTCGTCTCGCCG
>JAEZXM010000387.1 GCA_023419875.1 Pseudomonadota bacterium
CGACGAGCGACTACGACCGCGAGAAGCTGCAGGAGCGCCTGGCCAAGCTGCACGGCGGCGTGGCGGTGATCAACGTCGGCGCGGCCACCGAGACCGAGATGAAGGAGAAGAAGGCCCGGGTCGAGGACGCGCTGCACGCCACCCGCGCCGCGGTCGAGGAGGGCATCGTCCCCGGCGGCGGCGTCGCGTACCTGCGCGCGCTCAAGGCGCTCGAGGGCGTGAAGGTGAACGAGGGCGAGAAGTTCGGCCTCGACATCGTCCGCCGGGCGCTCGAGGAGCCGCTCCGGCAGATCGCCGGCAACGGCGGCTACGAGGGCTCGATCGTCGTGAACAAGGTGAAGGAGGCGAAGGACGCCGCCTTCGGCTTCAATGCCCAGTCGGGCGAGTACGAGGACCTCGTCAAGGCGGGCGTCATCGACCCCACCAAGGTGAGCCGATCCGCCCTCCAGAACGCCGCCTCCGTGGCGTCGCTCATGCTGACGACCATGGCCATGGTAGCGGAGAAGCCGAAGGAGGAAGCTCCGGCTCCGGCACCCGGCGGTGGGATGGGCGGCATGGGCGGCATGATGTAGGCCTCATCCCGCGCGAGTAGGTTTTTCGGGGGGCCGCCCGCAGGGGCGGCCCCTTTCTCTTTTCCTCTACGCGGCGCATCATGGCTCAGGAGGCTTCGCGATGTCACTCAGCGTGCTGATGGCAGCGGTGAAGCGGACCGGCGACGTGGGCATCGACCTTCCGGCAGGTGCCTCGGCGCGCTCGCTCCAGCCGACCGACTACCACCTCGTGGACATGGAGCCGGAGGAGCACGTGCACGGCGGCATGACTGGCGTGGACCTCCCCGCCGGCCGCTCCGCCCGTGAGCTCCGTCCCGAGGACTACAAGATCGTCGTGACCGAGCGGACCTGACGGGCCGCCCGTCCGGCCCGCCCCGCCTATCCCGCCCCGCCCGCGTGCGGGAACAGCGCCACGGCCGCGCGCCCGAATACGCCGACCACCTCCCCGCGGAAGAACAAGAGCGGAACCGCCAGGATCGCGCCCACGGCGAGCGCCCACCTCTGCGGGTGCGCCGTCCGCGTCTGGGTGGCGATGAACACCGTCGCCCCGAAGAGCAGCAACGTCTGCGTCCCGCCCACGAGCAACGCCGCCGGCCAGGAGAGGCCGAGCAGGCGGAGCGCGCCGCCGATGGCGAGGAGCCCCGCGACGTTCAGGAGATCCCGCCCCGACCCGGCCCACCAGGCCCGGTGCTCGGCCCGCCGCAGGCGGAGCCCGACCCGCTGCAGGAGGAGGAACGCGGCGAGGGCCGCCAGGTAGAGCCCGTCCGCCCCGAGGCCCGCTGCTCCCGCGGGTGCCGCGACCGTCCACATGGCGCGATCCTAGCTCACGCGGGGCGCGCCGCGGCCAGGAAGGCCCTGGCCGCTTCCGAGAGATCGCCGCCGCCGCGGTGCACTGCGTAGATCGTCCGCTCGAGCCGCATTTCACGAACAGTGAGGGCGGCGAGGTCGCCGCGCGCGATCTCCGCCTGCGCCACCTTCCGCGGCATGAGGGCCACCCCGAGCCCCTGCTCGACGAGCCGCTTGATCGCGTCGAGCGAGGGCAGCTCGATCACGATCCGCAGCGGCGTGCGACAGCGGGCGAAGCTCTGGACCACGCGCTCGCGCCAGGGCGAGCGGACGTTGTGCGCGAGGAACGACTCAGCGCCCAGCTCGCGGATCGACACCTCCGCACGGCGCGCCAGCCGGTGGCCCGGCGCGACCAGGAGGGCGAGGTCGTCGCGGGCCACCGCGATGCTCGAGAGCCCCGGCTGCGTGGGGCGCCAGGTGAGCAGGCCGAGCTCGGCGTCGCGCCGCAGCAGCTCGGAGGGGATCTCGCTCGCCAGGCTCCGCTTCACCTCGATCTTCACGCTCGGGTGGCGCGCCCGGTAGGCGGCGACGAGCGGGAGGAGGTGCACCACCGTGTACTCGTTGGCGGCGATGACCACCTTGCCGCGCCGGAGCTCCCCCAGCTCCTGGATGGCGGTCCCCGCGTCGCGCCGGAGGTTGAGGATCTGGACCGCGTAGTCGTAGAGCACCCGGCCGGCGTCGGTGAGGGTCCCGTCCTTGGAGGAGCGGTCGAACACCCGCTTGCCGATCTCCTCCTCCAGGCGGCGGACCGCCTGGCTCACGGCCGGCTGCGTCTTGTGGAGGCGCTGCGCCGCGCGCGAGAAGCCCTTCTCCTGCGCGACCGCGACGAGCACCTCGAGCTGGGAGAGTTCCATGGCGGTCGCATCATAACTCATCCGAATGTTCTCATGAAAAGAATCACTTGGACTTATCCGGACCGAGCGCCTAGGGTGGCCGCGATTCACGATGCGTGATCCCGGAGGGGCCCATGACGCGCGAGCGGTCGTTGGTGTTCCCGGCGCTCCAGGCGGATGCCTGCAAGGGCTGCACGCGGTGCGTCGAGGCCTGCGCGCGCGGCTGCTTCGCGCCGGGGACGGCGGTCCACCCGGTGAACGGCCTCCTGCCGGTGACGCTCGACCTCGCTCGCTGCAACGGGTGCGGGCTGTGCATCGAGGCCTGCCCGGAGCCGTACGCGCTCGTGCCCGCCGGGGATCCCGGCCCGGTGGTCGGCCTTCCCCCGCCCGCCCACGAGGTGCCCGACCGGCTCGTGCCGCTGCCGTCCACGCGGCCGGTGCTCATGAAGGGCAACCACGCGGCCGCGGTGGGCGCGCTGCTCGCCGGCTGCCGCCACTTCTTCGGCTACCCCATCACGCCCTCCACCGAGGGAGCCGAGCTCATGGCGAGGCTCCTCCCCGAGCTGGGCGGGACCTACCTTCAGGCGGCGAGCGAGGTGGCGACGGTCAACCTCATGTACGGCTGCGGTGGCGCGGGCCGGCGGACCATGACCTTCACCTCCGGTCCCGGGTTCAGCCTCATGCTGGAGGGGATCTCGTACCTCGTCGGCTCCGAGATCCCCGCCGTGTTCGTGGACGTGATGCGCGCGGGGCCCGGGCTCGGGAACATCGGGCCCGAGCAGGCTGACGTGAAGCTCGCCTGCCGCGGCCTCGGCCACGGCGACACCCACGCGCCGGTCCTGGCGCCGGCGTCGCCGCAGGAGATGCTCGACCTCACCATGCTCGCCTTCGACCTCGCCTTCCGCTGGCGCACGCCGGTGGTGATCCTCGCCGACGGGGTCCTCGGCCAGATGTCGGGCCGGGTGACGCTCCCCGCCGCCCGGGTGGACCCCGGGCTCCCGGCCTGGGCGGTCCACGGCGACGCCGGGCACCGGCGGAACCTCCTCGCCTCCATCCGGCTCCGCGAGGCGGAGCAGGAGGCGCACAACCTCCACCTCGTCGACAAGTACCGCCGCATCGCCGCCGCGGAGGGGCGGGCCGAGCGATACCGGTGCCAGGACGCGGAGGTCCTGGTCGTCGCGTGCAACTCGCCGGCGCGCGCGGCGCGCGGCGCCGTCGAGCGGCTCCGGGCCGCGGGCGTGGCCGCCGGCCTCTTCCGCCCGGTGACGCTGTGGCCGTTCCCGGTGCGCGAGCTCCTCCCGCTCGTCGAGCGCGTCCCGCGCATCGTGGTGGTGGAGGCGAGCGACGGACAGCTCGAGGACGAGGTCCGGCTCGCGCTCAGCCACGCCGGCGCCGGGGCTCAGCTCGCCTGGTCGCACGTGCGCCACCACGGCGGGATCCTCCCGTCCATGGACGAGATCGTCGAGGCGGTGCGCCGCGCGGCGCGGCACGGGGCGGTGGCGGCGTGAGCGCCTTCTACCCGCGGTTCGAGCGGCACGCCGGGGGCGCGGGCCTCGCGGCGAAGACCACGCACTACTGCGCCGGCTGCGGCCACGACCTCGCGCACCGCTACCTCGCCGACGCGATCGAGCGGCTCGGGATCCAGGACCGCACCGTTGCGGTCTCGCCCGTCGGCTGCGCGGTGTTCCTCTACTACTACCTGGACGTGGGGAACACGCAGGCCGCCCACGGCCGCGCCTCGGCGGTGGCGCTCGGGCACAAGCTCGCGAACCCCGGGAGCATCGTGGTGAGCTACCAGGGCGACGGCGACCTCGCCTCCATCGGGCTCACCGAGATCCTCCAGGTGGCCCAGCTCGGCGCGCCGATCACGATCGTCTTCGTGAACAACGCCGTCTACGGCATGACCGGCGGCCAGCTCGCGCCCACGACGCTCCTCGGGCAGAAGACGACCACGAGCCCGCGCGGCCGGGACCGCACCATGGGCCTGCCGCTCCGGATGGCGGAGCTGGTCGCCTCGCTCGACGGCCCGGTCTACGTGGAG
>JAEZXM010000451.1 GCA_023419875.1 Pseudomonadota bacterium
CGCGATGAAGCCGGACTCGCAGGAGCGGATCGCCCGCGAGACGCTGGACATCTACGCCCCGCTCGCCAACCGGCTCGGGATCCAGTGGATCAAGAACGAGCTGGAGGAGCTGTCGTTCAAGTACCTGAAGCCGGGCGAGTACTCCGAGCTCGCGTCCAAGGTGGCCATCGAGGCGCGGGAGAAGGAGAAGTTCGTCGCCGACGTCGTGCAGATCCTCCGGGGCAAGCTCGACGAGGCCGGGTTCCAGGGCGACGTCTCCGGGCGGGTGAAGCACGTCTACTCCATCTGGCGGAAGATGCGGCAGCTCGACATCGAGTTCGAGCAGATCCAGGACGTGATCGGGTTCCGGGTGATCCTCGAGACGGTGGCGCAGTGCTACGAGACCCTCGGGATCGTTCACACGCTGTGGAAGCCGATCCCCGGCCGCTTCAAGGACTACATCGCGATCCCCAAGCCCAACCTCTACCAGTCGCTCCACACCACCGTGGTGGGGCCGGCGGGCGAGCGGATCGAGGTGCAGATCCGGACCCGCGAGATGCACCGGATCGCGGAGGAGGGGGTCGCCGCGCACTGGAAGTACAAGGAGAAGGGCCGGGACGGGAAGGGGCAGGAGCTCTCGCACAAGGACGCGAAGGAGTTCGGCTGGCTCCGGCAGCTCGTCGAGTGGCAGCGGGAGCTCGCCGACCCACGCGAGTTCCTGGAAACGGTGAAGGTCGACCTCTTCTCCGACGAGGTCTTCGTCTTCACGCCCAAGGGCGAGGTGAAGAGCCTGCCCCACGGCGCCACGCCGATCGACTTCGCCTACACCATCCACTCCGAGATCGGCGAGCACTGCGTCGGGGCGAAGGTGAACGGGAAGCTGGTCCCGCTCCGCAACCCGCTCAAGAACGGGGACACCGTCGAGATCCTCACCTCGCCGCACTCCCATCCGTCGAAGGACTGGCTCACCTTCGCCCGCACGAGCCGGGCCCAGGCGCGCATCCGCCAGTTCCTGCGCCAGGCCGAGCACCGCCGGTCGATCGAGTTCGGCCGCGAGATCGCCGAGCGCGAGCTCCGGCGCTTCGGGCTCAACCTGAACCGGCTGATCAAGGGGGGCGAGGTCGAGAAGGCGGCGCAGACGCTCGGGTACCACGGGCCGGAGGACCTCCTCGCCGGACTCGGCTACGGGAAGACGTCGCCGCAGCAGGTCCTCCAGCAGCTGGTGCCCGCCGAGAAGCTCGCGGCCCCCCCGCCGGTGGCGGCCGAGTCCGCGCTCAGCCCGATCACAGAGCTGTTCCGGAAGATGGCCCGGCGCACCACCGAGGGCGTTCGGATCAACGGCATCGACGACGTGCTGGTGCGCTACGGCAAGTGCTGCAACCCCGTCCCCGGTGACGCCATCGTCGGCTACATCACTCGCGGACGCGGCGTGACCGTCCACACGCAGGTGTGCGAGAAGACCCGCGGGATCGACCCGGAGCGCCGCGTGGACGTGGCCTGGGACGTCCGCGGGGATCTCAAGCGTCCGGTCTCGCTGCGCGTCGTGACCAACGATCGCCCCGGCATCCTCGCCGAGATCTCGCACATCTTCAGCGAGGCCGGCATGAACATCTCCCAGGCGAGCTGCCGGACGACCGCGCCCGGCGAGCGCGCCGTGAACGACTTCGAGGTCACGGTGGGTGACCTGAAGCAGCTCACCTCGGTCATCCGGTCCATCGAGCGGATCGACGGGGTCCAGACCGTGCAGCGGGCGTGATCCCCGCCCCTGCTGCGCCCGAACCGGAGAACCGATGAAGACCGTCAACTCCCTGCGCGCGCCCAAGGCGATCGGGCCGTACAGCCAGGCGATCCAGACCACCGGCGTCCGGACCGTCTACTGCTCCGGCCAGATCCCGCTCGACGCCGCCACCGGCGAGCTCGTCGCCGGCGGGATCGAGGAGCAGACCGCGAAGGTGCTCGAGAACCTCGACGCCGTCCTCGAGGCCGCCGGCGCCGCGTTCCGGAACGTGGTGAAGACGACCGTGTTCCTCGTGGACCTCACCGAGTTCGCGAAGATGAACGAGGTCTACGCGCGAGCGTTCGCGCACCACCCGCCGGCGCGCTCGACGGTGCAGGTCGCGGCGCTGCCGCGGGGGGCGAGGGTCGAGATCGAGGCGATCGCGGTGGTGGATTGAGGCGGCGGGGCCGGGCTTCCTGGGGAATCCGACACGAGTCCATGAACGGACTGCGAGGCGAACTCCTCACGCCTCCACGTACTCGAACACGTCCCCCTCGTGATTCCGCAAGAACCACCGCTTCCCCTCCCGCGCGACCACGGGGTCGGGGGCGATCGCGATCTTTCCGCCGCCGCCGGGGGCGTCGACCACGAAGTGCGGGACGGCGAGCCCCGAGGTGTGGCCGCGGAGCGCCTCGATGATCTTCACTCCGGTCTCGATCGGCGTGCGGAAGTGGCTGATGCCCTGGGCGAGGTCGCACTGATAGATGTAGTACGGCCGCACGCGCATGAGCAGGAGTTCGTGGTTCAGCTCGAGGACGGTCCTCGGGTCGTCGTTCACGCCCTTGAGCAGCACCATCTGGTTCGAGAGGACGCAACCGGCGTCGGCGAGCCGGGCGCAGGCCTCGAAGGCCTCGGCGGTGCACTCCTTCGGATGGTTGAAGTGCGTGTTCACGTAGACCGGGTGGTGCGCGCGCAGCATGCGGGCGAGGTCGTCGGTCACGCGCTGGGGGAGGGTGGCGAGGTTCCGCGTCCCGAGCCGGAGGATCTCGACGTGCGGGATGGCCCGGAGCCGGCCGAGGATGTCGTCGAGCCGATCGTCCGAGAGCGAGAGCGGGTCCCCGCCGGAGATCACCACGTCGCGGATCGCCGGGGTGCGCGCGACGTAGTCGATCGCGGCGTCGATCTGGCGCTTGGCGGCGGCGGTGGTGGGGTCCGACACCTTCCGCTTGCGGGTGCAGTGCCGGCAGTACACCGGGCAGTTGTGCGTCGTGTAGAGCAGCGCGCGGTCGGGGTAGCGGTGGGTGATGCCGGGCACAGGCATGTCCCGCTCCTCGGCGAGCGGATCCTCGAGGTCCATCGGGAGGACCACCCGCTCGCCGAGCGTCGGCACCGACTGGAGCCGGATCGGGCAGCGCGGGTCGTCCGGGTCCATCAGCGCCGCGTAATACGGCGTGATGCCCATGTGGAACTCGGACGCGGTCTCCCCGGTCGCGCGGCGCTCCTCGGGGGTGACCCGGACCACCTCCTCGAGCTGCTCGAGCCGGGTGATCCGCTTCTGCTGCTGCCAGTGCCAGTCGTTCCACTGCGCGTCGGGGACGTCGCGCCAGACGCCGCGCGGGCCGGGCGCGAACCGCGCCGCGACCGTCCTGCCCTGGCGCTCACCCGGGGGCTCATCCTGCGGCTCCGCCCGGCTCGCGAAGTCCGACATGCTCCCTCCGTGGCGTGGGTTCCGCCGTCCCTGCCGTGACCGGATCCTCTAACATTCCCACGCGGACCTGACACCCGGGTCGCCCCACCCGCGCCGGCCGTGCCTGCGCCGCGGTCCGACCTTTGACAGGGGCCCCCCGCCGCCGTTAGCTTCCGCGCCTCCCGGGCCGGTCGCCCGGCACGCCGCCCCGGAACGGATGACCTGGCAGGAGCTCTTTCCCCACGCGACGCCCGCGGAATGGCGCGACTGGCGCTGGCAGCAGCGCCGCGCCCTCACCACCGAGGAGGAGCTCGGACGCGTGGTCCGGCTCACCGACGAGGAGCGCCGCGGGCTGCGCGCGGTCCAGGGCCGGTTCCGGGTGGCCGTGACGCCGTACTACGCGTCGCTCATGGATCCGGAGCACGCCTCCTGCCCCATCCGCATGCAGTCCATCCCGTCGCCCGCCGAGCTCTCGCCCGCCCCGGGCGATCTCGAGGATCCGCTGGGCGAGGAGCCCCGCCGGGCCGTGAAGGCGGTGGTCCACCGCTACCCCGACCGCGCGCTCTTCCTCGTGGGCGATCGCTGCGCCGTCTACTGCCGCCACTGCACGCGCCGGCGGCTCACCTTCTCCGGCACGGACGGGTTCGAGAAGGGAGCGATCGAGGAGGGGCTCGCCTACGTGCGCGCCCACCCGGAGATCCGCGACGTGATCGTCTCCGGCGGAGACCCGCTGGTCCTCTCCGACGAGCGGCTCGCCGACCTCCTCTCCGGGCTCCGCGCCACCCCCCACGTGCAGATCCTCCGCGTGGGCACGCGCGGTCCGGTGACCTGCCCGATGCGCGTCACCGACGAGCTGGCTCGGACCCTGCGCCGGTTCGCGCCGCTGTTCGTCATCACCCACTTCAACCATCCGCGCGAGTGCACGCCCGAGGCGCGCGAGGCCTGCGAGCGGCTCGTGGACCACGGGGTCCCGGTCGAGAACCAGACCGTGCTCCTGCGCGGCGTGAACTCCTCCGCGCGGCTGCTCGTCGATCTCGACGAGCAGCTCCTCACGTTCCGGGTCCGCCCGTACTACCTGCACCAGGGAGACCTCGCGGCCGGGACGGGGCACCTCCGGACGCCGCTCGCCGCCGGCGTGGCCATCCTGGAGCAGATGCGCGGTCGGACGAGCGGGCTGGCGATCCCCCACCTGGCGGTGGATCTCCCCGGAGGGCTCGGGAAGGTGACCCTCTCGCCCGACTACCGCACCGCCGCACCGCCCGGCGCAGAGGCGCAGGTCCCCGGGACCTGGCTGCGGAATCACCGCGGCGAGCGCGCGTTCTACCCGGAGCCGCCGTCTCGGGATTGCTCCTGCCCGTACGAAGAGGTCTACTACGCCGCCCGCGAGGCACGAGCGGAGGAGCCCAAGTGATCTCGGACATCATCGCCCGCCTCGCCGTCTTCACCACCGGTGTCCTGACGGCGATGGGCTACTGGGGCATCGTGCTCCTCATGGCGATCGAGAGCGCCTGCATCCCGCTCCCCTCCGAGATCATCATGCCGTTCGCCGGCTACCTGGTCTCGCTCGACAAGATGACCCTCCACGGCGCCGCGCTCGCCGGCGCGATCGGCTGCGTGGTGGGCTCGATCCCGGCCTACTACCTCGGCATGTACGGCGGGCGGCCGATCATCGAGAAGTACGGGAAGTGGGTGCTCGTCTCGCGCAAGGAGCTCGACGTCGCCGATCGCCTCTTCCGGCGCTACGGCCAGTGGGTGGTCTTCGCCGGCCGGTTGCTGCCGGTGATCCGCACGTTCATCGCCTTCCCCGCGGGCGTGGCGCGCATGCCGATGGGGAAGTTCATCGTCTACACCTTCGTCGGCTCGTACCCCTGGTGCCTGGGGCTCACCTGGGTGGGCATGAAGCTCGGGGAGAGGTGGAACAGCGACCCGCGGATGAAGGCCATCTACCATCAGTTCGAGTACGTCATCGTCGGCGCGCTCGTGCTCGCGATCGCCTGGTTCGTCTGGCACAAGGTGCGCGAGGCGCGCCGGGGGCGCGCGCCGACCGGGCAGCCGGGGGCTGCGGACGAAGCGTGAGAGACGCACCCCGCCCTTCGACTCCGTCAACCTCGAGCGTAGGCCCCGCGAAGCGGGGCCGGAGTCGAAGGGCTCAGGGCGAGTGGGTCGTTCTTTCACTCACGCTCGCCCTTGTGATCGCCGTTGCCCCGGCCCGCGCCGAGGAGCGTATCCGCGTCCGGCTCGCCGGCGGCGAGGTCCAGGACCTCCGGCTCGAGGACTACGTCGCCGGCGTCGTTGCCGGGGAGATGCCGGGCTCCTTCCCCGTCGAGGCGCTGAAGGCCCAGGCGGTCGCGGCGCGGAGCTACGCGCTCACCCGGAAGATCGAGGCGGATGCGTCGGGGAAGCCGTGGCACCTCGGTGCCGGCGTGCTCGCGCAGGTGTACCGCGGGCAGCACAGCCCCGCCGCCCGCGCCGCGGCCCAGGCCACCGCGGGCGAGGTGCTGGTGCACGGCATGCTGCCCGTGGAGGCCTACTTTCACTCCTCGTGCGGTGGGCGGACGGAGTCCGGAGCCGCGGCGCTGGGGCGGGAGCTTCCGTACCTCGCCTCCGTGGTCTGCGGCTTCTGCGAGGGCGCCCCCGGAGCCCGCTGGACGCGCCGGCTCGAGGGGGCCGAGCTGGGCAAGGTGGCGGGGCTCAACGGCGCCGCCGACGCCGTGCGCATCGTCTCGCGGACGGCGTCCGGCCGCGCCGACCGGGTGGAGATCGCGCGCGGCGCACGGGCGGTGACGCTCGGGGCGGGTGATCTCCGGCAGCGGCTGGGCTGGTCCCGGCTCCCCTCGCTCGACTTCGTGGTGCAAGGGGACGGCGTTGGGTTCGTCTTCACCGGCCGTGGCCACGGCCACGGCGCCGGCCTGTGCCAGCACGGCGCCGCCGGCATGGCGCGGGCCGGGAAGACGTACCGCGAGATCCTGGCGCAGTACTATCCGGGCTCGGACGTGGTGAGGATGTACTGAGCGTGCGCATCGAGCAGTTCGATTACGACCTCCCCGAGGACCTCGTCGCCCAGGCGCCGGTGACGCCGCGGGACGCCTCGCGCCTGCTCGTGCTGCCGCCCGAGGGTGACATCGTTCACGCTGGGTTCACGGACCTCCCCGACCACCTCCGGCCCGGCGATCTCCTCGTCTTCAACGACACCCGGGTGATCCCGGCGCGGCTCCTCGGGCGCAAGGAGAGCGGAGGGCGGGTCGAGCTGCTCCTGTGCGAGCCGCTGTCCCGCCCCGCCCCGGCCGCCGGCGGTGCGCCCGGCCGGCGGTGGAGGGCGATGGGCCAGGCGTCGAAGCCCATCCGCGCCGGCGCGGTGCTCGTGTTCGACGGCATCGAGGCCCACGTCGACGCGGCGATCGGGGACGGGTTCTACGACGTCACCCTCGACCGCGAGGGCCCGGAGCTCCTCGGGGCGCTGGAGCGCGCCGGCCGGATCCCGCTCCCGCCGTACATCCGCCGGGAGGCGACCCGTGCCGACGCCGAGCGGTACCAGACCATCTGGGCGCGCGCGCCGGGGAGCGCGGCGGCGCCGACCGCGGGGCTCCACTTCACGGAGGGTCTGCTCTCCGCGCTGGAGCGCCGCGGCGTGGAGCGGACCGCCCTCACGCTCCACGTCGGCCCCGGCACGTTCCTGCCGGTGCGTGGAGGCGACCTCGAGTCGCACCGGATGCACGGGGAGCGCTGGGAGGTGCCCGAGGCGGCCGCGGCGGCATGGGCGGCCTGCCGCGCGCGCGGCGGCAGGGTGGTCGCGGTGGGCACGACAACGGTGCGC
>JAEZXM010000509.1 GCA_023419875.1 Pseudomonadota bacterium
CCCTTCGGCCAGACGAGCACCACCTCGCGGAAGACGTCAGATGCGGCGTCCAGCGCCGACAGCAGCTCGGAGAACGCCAGCGGCTGCTCCTCCATCGTCTGGCGATGGACGCGCAAAGCGCCCTCCGCGCGGGCCCGCCAGCGCGCGTCGGTCGTGAAGGCCTCCAGCCTGAGCGCGTTCAGGGCGGCGATCGAGGCGCCCGACGGCTCGGCGCCGTCGTGGGTGGGCTTCTCGCGGACGAGGAGCCCCTCGTGGTCGGCCGCGGTCGTGAACCAGCCGCCGCGCGCCGGATCGCCGAAGAGCCGCTCCAGGCGCTCGGAGAGGTCCGTCGCCGCGGCCAGCCAGCGCGGCTCGAAGGTCGCCTCGAACAGATCGAGCAGGCCCTGCGCGACGAAGGCGTGATCGTCGAGGAACGCGGGCACGCCCGCCTCGCCCGTCCGCCAGACCCGCTGCAGGCGGCCGTCCTTCACCATTCGTCCGAGGACGAACTCCGCCGCCCGCGCCGCCGCCGCGACGAACCGCGGTTCGCCGAGCACCCGGCCGCCGAACGCCAGGGCCGAGATCGCGAGGCCGTTCCAGCCCGCGAGCACCTTGTCGTCGCGGAGCGGCGGCACGCGCCGGGCGCGCAGCTCGAGCAGCTTCCGCCGCTGCGGCGCGAACGACTCCCAGCGATCCTCGTCGGGCCGCGGGATCCAGAGGATGTTGCGGGACTCGAAGTTTCCCTCTGCGGTCGCGCCGTGGAACTCCGTGAACGCGGGCGCGTCCGGGCCGAGGGCCTCCTCGAGCTCCTTCGCCGTCCAGGTGAAGAAGCGGCCCTCCTCGCCCTCGGAGTCGGCGTCGGTGGCGGAGCACAGGCCACCCTCCGGCGTCGTCATCTCGCGGACGAGGTACTCGAGCGTGTCGCGCGCCACCCGCGCCAGGTCGCGCCGGCGGGTCACCTGCCACGCCTCGGCGTACCCGACCGCGAGGAGCGCGTTGTCGTAGAGCATCTTCTCGAAGTGGGGGACGAGCCACTCCGCGTCGGTGGAGTAGCGGTGGAAGCCCCCGCCGAGCTGATCGTGGATCCCGCCCGCCGCCATCTTCTCGAGCGTGCGCACCGCCATCGCGAGCGAGCGCTCGTCGCCGGTCCGCCGGTGGTGGCGGAGGAGGAGGCGGACGGGCAGGGTGCTCGGGAACTTGGGTGCACGGCGCAGGCCGCCGTGGCGCTCGTCGAACTCGCGCGAGACCTGGGCGACGGCGCGGGCGATGGGCTCGGGGCCCGGCGGCGCGTCGGCGGGAGGGCCGGCGGCGGCGAGCGCGGTGCGTACCGCCTCGGTGAGCGAGCCCGTCGCGGACGCCACCCGGACGCGGTCTCGCGCCCAGAGCTCGGCGACGTCCTCCAGCACCTCGAGGAAGCCGCGGGCCGCACCGCGGGCCCCGGCGCGGGGCGGGAAGTAGGTGCCGCCGAAGAACGGCTCCCGGTCGGGCGTGAGCCAGACGCTCATGGGCCAGCCGCCCCCGCCGGTGAGGAGCTGGACGGCGGTCATGTAGATGCCGTCGACGTCGGGCCGCTCCTCGCGGTCCACCTTGATCGGCACGTACCGGGAGTTCAGGACCCGGGCGATCTCGAGGTCCTCGAACGACTCGCCCTCCATGACGTGGCACCAGTGGCAGGTGGAGTAGCCCACCGAGAGGAAGACGGGCCGGCCCGCGCTCCGGGCGAACGCGAAGGCCTCGTCGCCCCAGGGCCACCAGCTCACCGGGTTGTGGGCGTGCTGGAGGAGGTACGGGCTCCGTTCCAGGGCGAGACGGTTGGTGAACCGAGGGCGGCCGCCCTCGAGGTGGTGCGTCCTCGGCGGACCCGCACGGGCCGCCTCCTCGGCCGCGGCCGCGAGACGGTGGGCCAGCGGCTCCGGGAACGGCTCCGCGCCGGGAAGGGGCTCCAGCATGGAGCGGGTCTAACGCGGCTCGGGCTCCGGGGCACGCGGGGGCTGGGCGTCCTTCAAGGCCCGGGCGATCCGTCGCTCGATCTCGCGCCGGACCGTTCGGGCGGCGGCCACCGTCCCCTCGATCGCCGCCCGGAGCTCGCCCGCGGGATCGGCGCGCACCACGCGGAGGGCGGCGCGCGAGGGCTCGGAGGAGGCATCCCCGGAGAGCCCTCCCTCGAGCAGCACCAGCTCGATCGGCGTCCTGCGTCTCATCGGGTGAAAGCTAGGGCGGGGCCGGTGGACGAGGAGGGCGGCGGACCCGAGAGAGATCGCACGGGCTCGGACCCGGCGTTCACCCCTTGATCACGGCGAGGGGCACGAGGCGCGCCACCGGACGGGAGATCCCCGCCCCGGTCACGACGGAGACCACCAGCGAGACGTCCTTGTAGGCCTCGCTCATCTCCTCCCCGAGCGTCTTCTTCCCGCGCGCGAGCACCTCGATCCCCTTCGCCTGCAGCTCCCGCGCGATCGAGCGGCCCTTCGCCCGGCGCAGCGCCTCGCCGCGCGAGAGCAGCCGGCCCGCGCCGTGGCACGAGCTGCCGAAGGTGTCCCGCATCGCGCGCTCGGTGCCCGCGAGGATGAAGGAGTGCCGGCCCATGTCGCCCGGGATGAGCACCGGCTGGCCCACCGCGCGGTACGGCGAGGGGACGCGGGGATCGCCGGGCCCGAAGGCGCGGGTCGCGCCCTTGCGGTGCACGAGGACCGGGCGCCGCCCGCCGTCCACCTCGTGCTCCTCGACCTTGGCCACGTTGTGGCAAACGTCGTAGAGCACCTGCGCGCCGAGGTCCCGCTCCGAGAGGCCGAGCGATCGCTGGAGCGCGCGGACCGCGAGGCCGGTCATCACCTGGCGGTTGGCGAACGCGAAGTTGGCCGCCGCCTGCATGGCGCCGAGGTATGCGCGTCCCTCGGGGCTCCGCACCGGAGCGCAGGCGAGCTGGCGGTCCGGGACGGCTTCGTAGTCCTTCCCGAAGGACGCGAAGCGGGGGGTGAGGGCGGCGAGGGTCTCGTCGCAGACCTGGTAGCCGAGGCCGCGCGACCCGGAGTGGATCTGGACCACCACCTGGCCGGGGAAGAGGCCGAAGGCCTCGGCCGCGTCCTCGGCGTGGATCTCGGCCACCTCGTCGATCTCGAGGAAGTGGTTGCCGGAACCGAGCGTGCCGAGCTGGTCCGCGCCGCGCTCGCGCGCCCGCGCGCTCACCGCGTCCGGATCGGCGCCCCGCAGGCAGCCGCCCTCCTCGCACCGCTCCGCGTCGTCCGCCGCCGCGAGGAAGCCGCGCCCGACCGCCCACCGCGCCCCCTGCGAGAGCACCTCGTCGAGCTCGCGGTCGCCGAGCCGCGGGATGGCGTGGCTCGCCCCCACGCCCGCGGGGACGTCGCGGTAGATCTGGGCCGCCGCGGCGTGGATCCTCGGCCGGAGCTCCGCCGCGGAGAGGCCCGTCGTCACCACGCGCACGCCGCAGTTCACGTCGTAGCCGACCCCACCGGGCGAGACCGCGCCCTCGTCGAGGTCGACCGCCGCGACCCCGCCGATCGGGAACCCATACCCCCAGTGGATGTCTGGCATCGCCAGCGAGAAGCGGAGGATGCCCGGGAGGTGCGCCACGTTCCGCACCTGGTCGAGCGAGGGATCGTCCGGCGCCGGCGGTCCCGCGGAGTAGATCCGCCCGGGGACCTTCATCCGGCCCTCGCGCGGGAGCTCCCAGAGATCGCCCTCGATGCGCCGGAGGCTCATTCATCTTCCCCGTGCCCGTGCCGTGCGAGGGGCTCAGATATCGAACACCGCCTGCCCGATCCACTCCCCACCCTCGTGCTCCAGCACCGCGAGGTGCCAGGTCACCGCCTTCACGTCGAGACCCTCGGCGTGCAGGTCGGGATCCCAGGGGGCCCAGCGGATGCGCGCCTCGGCGGCGACCTCGTCCACCTTCAGCACCTCCACGGCGGCGGGCACGAGCCGGCGCGTCGCGAAGCGATAGAGCAGCTCGCGGAGCAGGGCCACGGCCGTCCCGGCGAGCCCCGGGCCGCCGTTCACGGCGAGGACCTCGGCCTCTTCGGGCGCGAGCGGCCCACCGCCGGCCAGGAGCGTGGCGAGCGCGAGCGCGAGCCTCCCGAGCGCCTCCTCCGCGGTCGCGCCGCGGACCCGAACGCCCACGTCGGCCACGTGGCCAAGGTCCTCGAACGGCTGCGGGAGCGTGAGCACCGCGGGGACGATAGCCGAGCGCCGACGCGGGAAGCCACCGACCGCCGGGGTCCGGTGCCGCCCCGGCGTGCGTGCGGACGCGAGGCCTTGGTCGTGGCGCGGAGGTGCGCCCCGCCCTCCTTCCAGCCAGTGCCGCAGGGCGATTCCGGGGCGCGGCAAGATGGCCGGGATCGGGGAGGTTGCACGCGATCCGCGATGCGTCATTTCTTGCATTGGGCCGTGGGGCGTTCCGGACATCGACGCGGGGTTGCCGATCTGCTTTCCTCGGCCGCCCGAAAGCGCCCCGCCCACGCCATGCCCGACGCCCAATCTCCCGACCTCCCAGCGGCCCCCGACCCCGGCCGGACCGAATCCCTGGCGGCCACTGGCACGCATCAGGTCCCGGCGAAGGGGCGCGCGCTCGCGGCCCTGGCCCTCGGCGCGCTGGGCGTCGTCTACGGCGACATCGGCACGAGCCCGCTGTACGCGCTCAAGGAGTGCTTCTCCGGCCCGCACCGCGTCGCGCCCACGCCGGAGAACATCCTCGGCGTGCTGTCGCTCGTGTTCTGGGCGATCACCCTGGTCGTCAGCTTCAAGTACCTGAGCTTCGTCATGCGGGCGGACAACCGCGGCGAGGGTGGGGTGCTGGCGCTCCTCGCGCTCGTGGGCGGCGCGGCCCGGCGGATGGGCCGCGGGGTGCTCCTCGCCGTCGGGCTGTTCGGCGCGGCACTCCTGTACGGCGACGGGGTCATCACGCCGGCGATCTCGGTCCTTGGCGCCGTGGAGGGCGTGGCCGTGGCCGCGCCGAACCTGGACCATGCGATCGTCCCCATTACCCTGGGCATCCTCGTGGCCCTGTTCCTCTTCCAGAGGAAGGGGACCGCCGTCGTCGGCCGGGTGTTCGGGCCGATCATGCTGGTCTGGTTCGTCTGCATCTTCCTGACCGGCGTGCGGGGGATCGCGCACGACTTCACCGTGCTCCGCGCGATCTCGCCGACCTACGCCGTGGACTTCTACCTCCGCAACGGCTGGGCCGGCTTCTGGATCCTCGGCGCCGTGGTGCTGGTCATCACCGGCGGCGAGGCGCTCTACGCCGACATGGGCCACTTCGGTCGCCGGCCCATCCGCCTGGCCTGGCTGTACGTCGCCATGCCGGCGCTCCTCGTGAACTACATGGGCCAGGGTGCGCTCTTGCTCGAAGACCCGGGCGTCGCCCGGAACCCGTTCTACCTGCTGGCGCCGGACTGGGCCCTCTACCCGCTCATCGCCGTCGCCACCGCCGCCGCGATCGTGGCCTCCCAGGCCCTCATCTCCGGCGCGTTCTCGCTCACGCAGCAGGCGGTCCAGCTCGGGTACTCGCCGCGCGTCACCATCCGTCACACCTCCCACAGCGCGATCGGCCAGATCTACATCCCCGAGGTGAACTGGGCGCTCGGGGCCGCGTGCATCGCGCTGGTGCTCGGGTTCGGGTCGTCCTCGCGGCTCGCCTCCGCCTACGGCGTCGCGGTGACCGGCACCATGATCGTCACCACGGTGCTCTTCCACCGGGTGGCGCGTGACCGGTGGCAGTGGCCGCGCCTGTGGGCCTGGCCGCTCACGATCCTCCTCCTCGCCATCGACACCCCCTTCTTCGTCGCCAACCTCGTCAAGTTCAAGGACGGAGGCTGGTTCCCCATCTTCGCGGCCGTGGGCGTCTTCACCCTCATGTCCACCTGGAAGCGCGGCCGCGAGGCGCTCGCGCGGATGCTCAAGAACGCGGGCCTCCCGCTCGACGTCTTCATCGCCGACCTGCACCGCAAGGACGTGCAGCGGGTCGCGGGGACCGCGGTCTTCATGACCTCGAACGTCGGCACCTGCCCGCCGGTCATGCTCCACCACCTGAAGCACAACAAGGTGCTGCACGAGCGCGTCCTCCTCGTCTCGCTCCTCTCCGAGGACATCCCGTACGTGCGCGAGTCCCAGCGGGTCACGGTCAAGGAGCTCGGGCGCGGCTTCTTCCAGGTGATCGCCCGCTACGGCTTCATGGAGACGCCCTCGGTGCCCGCGCTGCTCGAGTCGCTGGGCCGCCGCTCGCCGCAGGAGGGGGGCGCCGTGGTGGTGAAGCCCATGGAGACGACCTTCTATCTCGGGCGCGAGACGCTCCTGCCCGTGGGCGCGTCGAAGATGGCCGGCTGGCGGAAGCGGCTCTTCATCATCATGGCCCGGAACGCGCAGACCGCTTCGAGCTTCTTCGGCCTGCCGCCGAACCGGGTGGTGGAGATGGGGGCGCAGCTCGAGCTGTGAGGAAGGCGCGAGGCCCCTCGTCTCCCCCTCTGCTACGATGCCCCCGTGATCGTGCTCGGCATCGACCCCGGCTCGCGCCGCTGCGGCTACGGCGTCGTGGCGCGCGAGGGGAGGCGGCTCCGCGTCGTCGAATCGGGCGTGCTCGAGCCGGGGGAGCTCCCGATGCCGGAGCGGCTCGGGCGGATCCTCGGGGAGCTCGACGCCCTCCTCCGCCGGACCCGGCCGGCAGAGGTCTCGGTCGAGGCGGTCTTCTCGGGCGCGTCGGCGCGCTCCGCCCTGGTGCTCGGTCAGGCCCGCGGGGTGGCGCTGGCGGTGGCCGCCCGCGCCGGGCTCCCCGTCTTCGAGTACGCTCCCGCCGAGGTGAAGCTCGCCTTCACCGGCAACGGGCGGGCGGACAAGGACCAGATGCTGCGCACCGCGCGGCTCCTGCTCGGCGCCGATCCCGCGCTCTCCGACGAGGCCGACGCCCTCGCGCTCGCGGTCTGCCACCTGGCGCGTCGAGGGTTGCGGACGCCGCCGACCACGCGCGCCGCGGGACGCACGCCGGCGCTGGAGCGGCTCCGCCCGGCGCGCCGCGACCATCGGAGGGCCCCATGATCGCGCGGCTCGTCGGGATCCTCGCCGAAGCGGGCGCGGGTTTCGCCGTGGTCGACGTGGGCGGGGTCGGCTACCTCGTCCACCTCTCGCAGCTCACGCAGGCGACGCTGCCTGCGCGCGGCGAGAAGGTCGCGCTCCGCATCTTCACGCACGTCCGCGAGGACGCGCTCGACCTCTTCGGCTTCGCCTCGGAGGAGGAGGAGGCGGTCTTCCGCGCCCTCATCGAGGTGAAGGGCGTCGGCCCGCGCGCCGCGCTGAACATCCTCTCGGGCATCGAGGCGCGGGAGCTCGCCCAGGCGGTCGCCGCCGGCGACGTGATCCGGCTCACCAAGGTACCCGGCATCGGCAAGAAGACGGCGGAGCGGCTCGTGGTCGAGCTCAGGGACAAGCTCGTGACGCTCGCCCGGGCGGGCGGCGGCGGGCGGCCGGCCGCGACGGAGGCCGAACCGCTCGAGCAGCTCCGGGCCGCGCTCGTGAACCTGGGGTACCGGCCCCCGCAGGCCGAGGGCGCGGTCGAGTCCCTGCGTGAGGCGGCCGACGGGAAGCCGCTCGACGAGCTCCTGCGCGAGGCCCTGAAGCGGCTGCGCGGGTGAGCGGGAACGGTGGTAGATCGCGGGCATGCCCATCGCCCCCGCTCTCTTCACCTTCGACGTCTTCGGGACCGTGCTCGACTGGCGGTCGGGCCTGCGGAACGCGCTCCTCCCGCGCGGCATCACGCTCGACGCCGGCGACTTCGACCGGATCGTCGACCGCCAGGGTGCGCTCGAGCAGGAGCCGCCGTTCCGCACCTATCGGGAGATCGTCGCCCGGAGCCTCGCCGACGTCCTCGGGATGGACCCCGCCGACGCCGACACGATCGGCGCCGGGGTAGGCCGATGGCCGCTCTTCCTCGACTCGGCGCCGGCGCTCCGCCGGCTCGCGCGCCTGGCGCCCCTCGGCGCCCTCACGAACAGCGACCGCGCGCACGGTCTGGACGTGCAGGGCCGGCTCGCGTTCACGTTCCGTCACTGGTTCTGTGCGGAGCAGCTTGGCATCTACAAGCCGGACCCCGGCGTCTGGCGATCGCTCGCGGTTCACAGCGGAACGCCGATGGGCCCGGCCTGGTGGCACGTGTCCGCGTACGGGGACTACGACCTCGAGGTGGCGCGCTCGCTCGGGCTCACGACCGTGCTCGTGAACCGACCGCACCGGCGGCTCGGGGCGGCCGACGTCGTGGTGCCGGACCTCCTGGCGCTGGCGGACCTGGTCGGAGCGCCGTGCTAGGCTCCCGCCTCGCATGTCCGTGAAGCCCGTCCGCGAGGTGTCGTCCGCCGCCCAGGAAGGAGACGAGCGGCTCGAGCAGTCGCTCCGGCCCGCGACCTTCGAGGAGTACGTGGGGCAGGAGAAGATCGTCCAGAACTTCCGCGTCTACGCCGCGGCCGCGCGGAAGCGGGGGGAGGCGCTCGATCACGTGCTCCTCTCGGGGCCGCCGGGGCTCGGCAAGACCTCGCTCGCGCACATCCTGGCGCGCGAGCTGGGGGTCACGCTGCACGTGACGAGCGGCCCGGCCCTGGTGAAGAAGGGCGATCTCGCAGGCCTCCTCACCGCGCTCGCGCCCCGCGACATCCTCTTCATCGACGAGATTCACCGACTGTCACCGGCCGTCGAGGAGGCGCTCTACCCGGCGATGGAGGACTTCCGCTTCGACGTGGTCCTCGGCGCCGGGCTCGGCGCGCAGACCATGGAGATGAAGCTCGAGCGGTTCACGCTCGTCGGCGCGACCACGCGCACCGGGCTGCTCGCGAGCCCGCTGCGCGATCGGTTCCCCATCCAGGAGCGGCTCGACTACTACGGCCCGGGAGAGCTCGAGGAGATCGCCGTCCGCGCCGCGCGCAAGCTCGACCTGCCCGTCGAGGGCGAGGGCGCCGAGGAGCTCGCGCGCCGCGCCCGGGGCACGCCCCGCATCGCGATCCGCCTCCTCCAGCGGGCGCGCGACTTCGCCCAGGTGGAGGGGGACGGCCGGCTCACGAAGGCCATCGTCGATCGCACCCTTCAGCGGCTGGAGGTGGACGGGCGCGGGCTGGACGCCATGGACCGGCGGATCCTCGCCACCGTCCTCGACGTGTTCGGCGGCGGTCCGGTCGGCATCGACGCCGTCGCCGCTGCGGTGGGCGAGGAGCGCGACACGATCGAGGACGTCTACGAGCCGTTCCTCGTCCGCGAGCTCCTCCTCGCGCGTACCCCGCGAGGCCGCGTCGCCCTCCCCGGCGCCTACGTCCACCTCGGGCGGGAGCGCCCGCGCGGCAAGCAAGGCGAGCTGCTGTAGCGACCACATCCGCGGCGCTGTGCGTGCGTCTCGCCCGTATCCGGCGCACCACAGCGCGATCCAGACGCCCCGGCTGCCCTCACCAGTAGGCGCGGGGCCGGACGCGCCACCCCCGCCGCCGTCCCACGATCCTCACGAGCAGGAACCCGGCCACGAACCCGCCGATGTGGGCGAAGAACGCCACGCCCGTGTTGGCGCCGAAGAAGACCGAGAGGAGCTGGCCGGCGAACCAGATCCCGATGAACCACCCGGCCGGCAACGGGACGACGCGGATCAGGATGACGATGATGACGAGGGTGAGGACGCGCGCGTGAGGGAAGAGGACCATGTACGCCGCGAGCACCCCGGCGATGGCGCCGCTCGCGCCCACCATCGGGACCTTGAGCATCTCGATGTCCCCCGATGCGCCGGTGGACACGATCTGCACGAGCGCGGCGGCGATCCCGGAGAGCAGGTAGAAGACGACGAACCGGCCTCGGCCGAGCGCATCCTCCACGTTGTTCCCGAAGATCCACAGGAAGAGCATGTTGAAGGCGAGGTGCCCGATGCTGCCGTGGAGGAACATGCTCGTCAGGATCGTGAATGGGGGCGGGACGACGTTCTGCGGGGGCCTGTCCTCGAAGGTGAAGATCTCGATCGGGATGACTCCCCCGCGGAGCACGGAGTCCTGGAGGGACAGGCCCATCGCCGAGAAGAGCTCGCGCGACGCGAGCACCTCCGGCAGCCCGAGCTGCCACGCGAAGGCGAGCAGGTTCAGGAACAGGAACACGTAGGTGACGATCGGGAACCGTTCGACGGGGTTGTTGTCTCTGAGTGGAATCACGCGTGGCTCCTGCCTGGCTGCGGCTCACCGTCGTACCCTCGCGTGCGCCTCCCCCGCGCGGCCATCTTTGGGGGGGAGGGCCCGGCGCCCCATCGCATGCCCTCTGACACGACTGTCATGGTTGGGGGCGGACCTGCAGGATGTTCGACACCGCGGGTGATGGGGCCGCGGAGCACAGGGGAGGATCTGCTGGAAAAGTCCCTGGTTTCCGTTACTTGAGGGGCAGAGTCGAGATCGTCCTGGACCAGGTTCGCCGGGGGTCCGTGGCATGGCGATTGCTGTTATCCGGCAGGCCAGGGGGACAGCCGCCCGGGCAAGCCACAGCGCCGAACGAGCTCGAGCGAGGAATATGGCCTACTGGAAGCAGCGGACGGTCGCGAAGCGGGTCGCCTGCACGGGCGTCGGGCTTCATTCCGGAAAACCCGCGACCCTGACCCTCGCGCCGGCCCCGGCAGACGCCGGCATCACCTTCGTCCGCATGGACCTGGGCGTCGAGATCCCCGCGCGCAGCGAGCGCGTGGTGGACACCACCCTGTCCACCAGCCTGGGTCTCGGCAGCACCCGGGTCGCGACGGTCGAGCACGTGATGGCCGCGCTCCACGGCATGGGCATCGACAGCTGCCGCGTCGAGGTGGACGGTCCGGAGATCCCGATCCTCGACGGCTCCGCGGCCCCCTTCGTCTGTCTCATCCAGGAGGCCGGCATCCGCACCCTCCCCTCGGGGAAGCGATATCTCGTGATCGAGCAGCCGGTCGAGATCCGCGACGGCGACAAGCTCGCCCGACTCGAGCCGGCCGACGGCTTCAGCGTCGACTTCACCGCGGACTTCAACCACCCGCTCATCACCAATCAGTCGTTCCGGGTGGCGCTCAACGATCGGACCTTCGAGCGCGAGGTGGCGCGCGCGCGCACCTTCTGCTTCCTCCGCGACATCGAGCGGATGCAGGCGATGGGGCTGGCCCGCGGCGGGAGCCTCGAGAACGCGATCGTGATCGACGAGTACTCGATCCTGAACCCCGAGGGGCTGCGGTTCTCGGACGAGTTCGCGCGTCACAAGGTGCTCGATGCCGTCGGGGATCTCGCCCTGCTCGGGCTCCCGGTGGTGGGCCATCTCACGGCGGTGAAGAGCGGACACGCACTGAACCAGGCCCTGGTACGGAAGGTGCTCGCCGACTCCGCGGTGAGCCGGGTCGTGCGCGTCAGCGCCGAGGTGGACGTTCCCGCCGCCCGCGGGCAGGTGCCCGCGCTGGTCCCGGAG
>JAEZXM010000542.1 GCA_023419875.1 Pseudomonadota bacterium
GGACGAGGTCGCCTTCGCGGACGACGACGTGGCCTTCGACGATACCGCCGCGGCCGCCGCCTTCTTGGCCGCGCTCGACGCGCTCGCTCCGGTCGACTTGGGCAGGGCCGTCTGCACCACCGGCTGCGCCCATCCGGCGGCCGGGGACGCGCGGACCGGCCGGCGCGCGCCCGCTCCGCCGACCCCCGCTCCCGCGAGCGGTGCGGAGGTGACGGCCACCATCAGCATGTCCGCATCCCGGAACGCCGCGACGAGCACCGGCGGCGCACCTTCCGCTCCGTCCGCGGTGGTGACGAGCGCCGGCACGCCCGGCGACGCCGCACCGATGCTGCCCAACGTGCTTGCCATGAGTCTCCTCCTCGAGTTCGGGCCGAGGGCGCCTCGGCCGTTCGCGGGTGCTCGAGAGCGCGTCCCGTGCCAATGCCAGCGGTCCGAAACTCCGGCGGTTTCCCGCGCGCGAGGGTCCGCGGACCGACCGGTGCGGCCGCGCCGCGGACCCGCTTCCCCGGAGTCGGATTCGATGCTCTATTACCGAGGGTGAGGACCCTGGGTGTGGATCTCGGCCGGGTGCGGATCGGGCTGGCGCTGGCCGACGACGTCCTCCGCACCGCACGCCCGCTCGCCACCGTCGAGCGGCAGGGCCAGGCCCAGGACCTCGCGGCGATCGCCGCCCTGGCCGCCGACTACGAGGTGAGCCGGGCGGTGCTCGGCCTCCCGCTCGACATGGACGGGTCCGAGGGCAAGGCAGCGCGGTGGGCCCGCGATTTCCAGCCGAAGCTCGCGGCGGCGCTCGGCGTGCCCGTGGAGCTGTTCGACGAGCGGCTCTCCACCTTCGAGGCCGAGGTGCGCTTGCGTGACCAGGGGTTTTCGTCGAAGGATCGGCGAGCGATGGTGGACGCGGAGGCGGCGGCGGTGATCCTGCAGGGCTGGCTCGACCGGGAGGGACGGTGAAGCGCGCCCTGCGCGTTCTCCTCGTGCTGCTCCTGCTCGGGGGCGCCGGCGCGGCCGGCCTGCTCTGGTGGGAGGTCGCCCGGTTCCGCAGGACGCCGTACGGCGGCCCGGAGGAGAAGACCGTGGTCGTGCCGCAGGGCGCGTCCGCGCGCACGGTGATCCGCGCGCTCGCCGCCGCCGGCGTGCTCTCCCACGAGCGCGACGCCTGGCTGTACGTCCGCTGGGTGCGCCGCGACGGGCGCTCGTTCCGCGCGGGCGAGTACTCGTTCGCGGGCCCGCTCACCCCCGACGAGGTCCTCGAGAAGGTCCACCTCGGACAGGTCAAGGTGTACCGCTTCACCATCGCCGAGGGGCTCCGGGCGGACGAGATCGCCGAGGTGATCGCACGGACCGGGCTGGTCCGCGCGGAGGAGTTCCTGGCGGTGGCCCGCGACCCGGCGACCGCGGAGGCGCTCGGCGTCCCGCTCGCCGGCCTCGAAGGGTTCCTCTTCCCCGACACGTACGCGGTGCCGCGCGGGGTCAGCGCGCGCGCCATCGCGGAGATGATGGTCGAGCGGTTCAAGGCGGAGTACGAGCGCGCGAACCGGGAGCGGGCCCCCGGCGTCACCCAGAACCTGGGCGAGATCGCGACGCTCGCCTCGATCGTCGAGAAGGAAACCGGCCAGGCGTCCGAGCGGCCCCGGATCGCCTGCGTGTTCCACAACCGCCTGCGCCGCGGCATGCGGCTCCAGACGGATCCCACGGTCATGTACGCGACCATGCTGCGGACCGGGCGCTGGTCGAAGAACATCTCCCGGACCGACCTGACGACCCCGCACCCGTACAACACGTACACGACCGCCGGCCTGCCCCCCGGGCCTATCGCCAACGCCGGCGCGGCGGCGCTGCGCGCGGCACTCGCGCCCGACGCGTGCAACGATCTCTACTTCGTGTCCCGCAACGACGGCTCGCACCAGTTCTGCCCCGATCTTGCGTGTCACAACGCGGCGGTGCGCACGTGGCAGGTGCAGTTCTTCCGGCGTCAACCCCGCTGACCGTATCCCGCGCGTCACACCCGAGGGGGAGCTCCTCGGACCCCGCGGGCGGGCCTCTGCATCGGGGCTGTCGGCATCTTATGCTCCCTCTGCGGCAAGGCAGCCGCAGCGCGGTCCACCCGAAGGAAACCGAGGACGAGGCGCACGATGAGAGAGCCCAGGGAAACGACCGGCCTGCTCGCGCGGATCGCCGCGCTCCAGGACCGGCATGGCTATTCCGAGCAGCACTGGGAAGGGTCCTTCGAGGACTACCTGAACATCGTGCGGCAGAACCCGAAGGTCACCCGCACGGCCTTCCAGCGTGTGTACGACATGATCCTGTCGCACGGGAAGAACGAGTACATCGACAACAAGAAGAAGCTCATCCGATACGACTTCTTCACCGACCCGGACTTCGGCGGCAAGGACGCGATCTACGGGCTCGACGTCCCGCTCATGAAGCTGGTCAACGTCTTCAAGAGCGCCGCCCAGGGGTACGGCACCGAGAAGCGGGTCATCCTCCTCCACGGGCCGGTCGGCTCGTCGAAGTCCACCATCGCCCGCCTCCTGAAGAAGGGGCTCGAGGCGTACTCGAAGACCGCCGAGGGCGCGCTCTACACGTTCGGCTGGGACGTCGAGCGGACCAACGCGGACGGCCAGAAGCGGCGCGAGTTCATGCCCTGCCCGATGCACGAGGAGCCGCTCCACCTCGTGCCGCAGGAGTGGCGCGCCAAGGTCTACGCCGACCTCTGCCCGCCGGAGTCAGGGTACTCGATCTCCGACACGGGCGACCTCTGCCCCGCCTGCCGGTTCGTCTACAAGGACCTGATGACCGAGTACAAGGGCGACTGGGAGAAGGTCCTCTCGCACATC
>JAEZXM010000582.1 GCA_023419875.1 Pseudomonadota bacterium
GCTACAAGGCGCTGCTCTACAAGATCCGCGACTGCGGGATCGTGGATCCGAGAGACGCGGCGGCGCTCGAGTAGCTCAGGCCGCCGCCTCCTTAGGCTGGAGGAGCCGCGCGCGACGCGGCCTCGCCTTGCGCGCGCTGGCCCAGAGCATCGCCACCCCGAGCGCGAGCAGCACCGGCGCTTCAAGCCAGGTCGCCGGGTACAACCGGCAGACGAGCATTCCCATCCCGAACAGGCCGACCGACCACGCCGCTGCCCTCAGCATCCGGTGCCCCCTCCGCTCGCGGTGCTCCCGAGAACGTCATGCGCCACGTCCCGCCGGGCAACGCGAGCACTCCGGTGCCGTGACGTGGAACGGAAGTCGCCACCTCGGGCCCCGACGTTCACCGGACGAGCATGCCCCCGGAAGCGAAGCGCGCGGCGGCCCGGCGCCCGCGCGTCGCGCGAGGCCGGACGCAAGCAGCTTCCGGTGGGGGCCGCCGAGGTGGCATGCGGAATGCTGACCGTCACGGCGCGCGCGCGTGGGGCGCCGGAGGTGTGCATGGACCGGTGGATGGGAGCCGTGATCACTTGCTGCATTGCCGCCGCCGGCTGCGGCTCGACCCAGGTCACCCGGATGGCCGCGGAGACCCCGAAGGGCGAGTACCGGATCGGCAAGGAGGACGTGATCGAGGTGGTGGTGTTCCGCGAGCCGGAGCTCTCGCGGGTGGTCCCGGTGCGTCCGGACGGGAGGATCTCGCTGCCGCTGGCGGGCGAGATGGAGGCGGCGGGGAAGACCGCGGCGGAGCTGCAGCGCGGCATCGCGAAGGAGCTCGCCTCGTACGTGAGGGACCCCGCGGTGTCGGTGCTGGTCCGGGAGATCAACGCGTCACGGGTCTTCGTCCTGGGAGAGGTGGCCCGGCCCGGCGGCTTCCCGCTGCGCGGGCCGATGTCCGTCGTTCAGGCCATCGCCGTCGCGGGCGGACGGACGCCATACGCGGGGGACCGCGTGGTGTGGCTCCGCGAGAAGGCGGACGGGAAGAAGGAGAAGGCGACGCTCTCGTTCAAGGACATGGTGAAGGGGGAGGAGTCGGGTGCGCTCTGGCTCGCGAGCGGGGATGTCCTTTACGTTCCGTGAGTGGGTCAGGCGGGGTGCAGCTGCGGCGCTCTGCCTGCTCCTGGCCGTCCCCGCGCACGCGGAGCCGCAGCTCCAGCCGGTGCTCCGCCTCGGGGTCGAGGGCGGCTACGACTCGAACCCCCTCTACGACGGGCGCTCCGACGAGCGCGCCCGCGTCACGCCCGAGATCGGCTTCGAGCTCTCCGACCACCTCTGGGAGCTGCTCGCCTCGTACGCCGCCGACTACCTGACGTTCCGCCGGCTCCAGTCCGCGGGCGTCTGGAACCACCGCGGTGCGCTCGAGCTCTCCTCCGCCCCGACGCCGCGCACGCGGGTCTCGGGCATGTTGCGCGGGACGTGGGCGCAGGATCCGCTCGGCCTCGCCCAGGCGGGGATCTTCCGGGAGGCGGACCAGAGCCGGGCGCTGGTCCTGCTCGGCGCCGGACGGGTCGAGCACGATCTCGATCGGAGGCTGCTCCTGGGAGGGCGCCTCTCCGAGCGGCTCGTCCGGTTCGACGACGGTACCGGCGGCGCGATGCACGCGCCCTCGGTGGAGCTGCTCCGCCGCGCGGACGAACGGCTGCTGTTCGGCGGCGCCTACGCCTTCACCGTCTTCCAGGACTTTGCGGCCGACGGCGGCGAGGCCGCGTACGCGCAGGCCGTCCGCGGGCGGATCCGTTACCACCTGACCCGCTTCCTCGAGCTGGACGCCTATGCGGGGCCGGCGATCTGGTCGGGCCCCGACGGGCGCGCCGTCGTGCCCGAGGCCGGGGTCGAGCTGCGCCTCGCCCGGCGCGACTGGGATCTCCGGGCGGCGGCGTGGCACGGGCTGGGGCTGGGATCGACGGCCGATCCGGCGCTGGTGAACGGGTTCGAGATCGGGACGGTGCGGCGCTTCGGCCGCTCCTTCGACCTGCGCGGGGACGGAGGTCTCTGGCACGCGGGCGAGATCCCCTCGGGAGACGATGCCACCCTGGGTGTGGCCGCATCGGGTGAGGCCGGCTGGCGCGCGACGCGGCAGCTCCGACTCGCCCTGGCCGCCTCGTACACGGCGCGGCTCGACGATCCCTCCTCTCGCCTTCGCAGGTTCACGCTCGGTGTCCGCATGGGTTGGGAGCTGCCCGTGCGGTGAAGGAGGACGAAACTGGGTAGGGGGGCCCGAGCGCGGGCTCGGGACCAGGGGGGAGACATGGAGAGGACGTACACGTTCGAGGACCTGCTCGCGGCGCTCCGCCGTCGCCGTGCGCTCGCGCTGCTCGTGTTCGTCGGGGTGCTGGCGGGAGGCGTCGCCCTGGCCACGCTCCTCCCGGACGAGTACACGGCGACGTCCACGATCCAGCTCGAGCCGCGGCGCCTCACCGCCGACTTCCTGCCCGCGCAGGGGATCATCCCCCTCGAGGACCGGATGCGGACGCTCAAGCACGGGATCCTCGCCCGGCCGGTGCTGGAGCAGGTGGTTCGCGAGACCAACTTCGCCCCGGACGCGCGGACGATCGACGAGGCGATCGAGAAGCTCCGGCGGAGCGCCGAGGTCCGGCTGGAGGGTGAGGTTCCCGGGGGCCCGCCGGCGCTCCTCTTCGTGGTCGCGGTCCGCGGGCCCGATCGGGAGCGGGTACGGGCGGCGGCCGATCGGCTTCCCCGGGTGTACGAGGAGATGACGCGCAAGCTCCTCGCCTCCCAGGCGACCGCCCTCCGCGCGACGCTCGACAGCGAGGTCGAGCGCATGGCCCGGACGCTCGCCGAGGGCGAGCGGCAGATCCTCGAGTTCAAGAAGGCACACGCGGGCGAGCTGCCCGAGGAGTCCGACGCCAACGCCCGCGCCTCCGGGCGGTCGCAGGCGCTGCTCGAGATGCGCATCGGGGCGCTGCTCGAGGCGCAGCGGCGGAGAGCCGCCCTCCTCGGCGCGGTGCCCGAGGGCGCGACCGGTGCCGGCATGGCCGAGGGTGCGCTGGACGCGGCCCAGCGGCGGGTGCAGGCGGCCGAGGCGGCCTACGGCGCGGACCACCCGGACGTGCTGCGCGCCCGCCGCGAGTTGGAGGAGGCGATCTCCCGGCGCGACCAGGAGCTCGACGTCTTCCGGCAGCAGCGGATCGACGAGGGCCTGAAGCGCGTGGAC
>JAEZXM010000584.1 GCA_023419875.1 Pseudomonadota bacterium
ACGCGCGAGGGCCGGAACGTGCCCCACAACATGACCGGCGACCAGAGCCTGCTGAAGCGCATCAACCGCATGGCCCTGGTGCGCCTGGTCAAGGCGCAGCCCGGCCTCTCGCGCGTGGATCTCGCCCACCGCACCGGCCTCACCAAGACCACGGTGGGCATGCTGGTGCAGGAGCTCATCGACGAGGGCTGGCTGCACCAGAGCGCGCCGGCCGAGGGGCAGGGCGTCGGCCGGCGGCCGTTGCCCCTCTCGCTCGACGCCGACCGCATCGGGCTCCTCGGGGCCGAGATCGGCGTCGACTACCTGAACGTCGTCTCCACGAACCTCCAGGGAGACATCCTCAACTCACGGTGCGTGCCCTACCGGCACCGCGAGGTGGGGCGCACGCTCAAGGCACTCGCCGCCATGGTGGCGAAGGCCCATGCCGATCTCACCGCGCCCGGCCGCCGCATGCTGGGGCTCGGGGTGGGCGTGCCGGGCACCATCGACGTGCAGAACGGCGTCCTCCGGTTCGCCCCGAACCTCGGCTGGCACGGGGTGAAGATCGAGCAGCTCCTGTCGGCGCGGCTCTCCGAGGCGGGCTGCCCGGGGCTGCCGGTCATGGCCATGAACGAGGCCAAGGCCTCGGCGCTCTCCGAGTACGTGTTCGGCTCGGAGGCCCACAGCGGTCCGCTCGTCTACCTGGCGATGGGCGTCGGCCTCGGCGGCGGGATCGTGCTCTCGGAGCGGCTGTACCTCGGCCACGACGGCATCGCCGGCGAGGTGGGCCACACCATCCTCGAGCGCGGCGGCCCGAGGTGCGCCTGCGGCCGCCGCGGCTGCGCCGAGACGTTCGTCTCCCAGCGCGCCGTGAGCCGCGAGATCACCGGCAAGGACGAGCCGGTGTTGACCGTCGCCGACATCCAGGCGCGGGTCGCGGCGGAGGACCGGGCCGCGGTCCGCGCGGTGCGCAAGGCCGGCGAGTACCTCGGCCTCCTTCTCCAGAACCTCGCCAACTCCATCAACCCGGCGGTGATCGTCCTCGGCGGCCCGCTCGTGCAGCTCGGCCAGATCTTCGTGGACACGGCACGCAAGTCGATGGAGGCCAACGCCGGCCGTTACGACTTCCACCGCCACTCGGTCCGCGTCTGCCGGTTCGGCATCGACGCCTGCGCGATCGGCGCCGCGGGCGCGGTGTTCCAGCGCTTCCTGCACTCGGTCGAGGCGCACGAGTCGCCGCGCAAGCGGGCGCGGCTCGCGGCGGGGTAGACGCGAGTCTCCGGCTACGCCCCCGGCTCCCCCTCGAAGTAGTCCGCCTGCTCGCCCTCACGGAAGATCCAGCGCTTCCCGGTGGGGAACGTGCCCACGACGGCACCGAGCTTCTTCGACTCGGGGTACTGCGTCACGTCCACGCCGATCGTCGAGGACATGGCCACGTACACGAGCGGCTCGGCGCCGTCGTTGACGAGCTGGTGCGGCGCGCCGCCGGCCGAGAAGGCGACGTAGTCGCCCGGACCGATCGGGGACGTGCCCTCGGGCGTCCGCACGAGGCCGTGTCCGGAGAGGACGAAGAGCGCCTCCTCGGTGACGAGGTGCACGTGCATGGGGAAGGACCGCTTCCCGGGCGCGAGCTCCCAGAGGCTGCACGAGAGCCGCTCGCCGCCGCCGAGGGACTTTCGACGCTGGGAGAACTGGCCGCGCTGGAGCGCGTCGGCCCAGGGGAGGTCGGCCGTGCGGACGATCTTCATGCGTCACCTCGCAAGCTGGGGATCGTGTGGGGTGATAACCCCCACGGGCGCGCGCGCACCAGGTGTCCCGATAGGCGTCGAGACGGGGTCTCTGTGCCACGACCGGTGACTCGGGGTCCCCCGCGGATGGCCCCGAATTCCCTCACCCATTTCGGTTCGCAGGCCGCCAAACCAAGCTGCTACCCTCCGTACAGGTATGTCACCCGACGGGGGAAGCTCATGAAGGACGACGACAAGAAGGCTGTGTCTCGCCGCGAAGCTTTGCGCCTCGGCGGATACTCACTTGCGGTGGCGGCCCTGTTCGGCGGAGGCTCGACCGGCTGCGGGGGGGGCGGGGGCGGGGGCGGGGGCGGAGGCGAGGAGGAATACGGCGCCTGCACGGACGCCTGCCCCTCGTCGTTCGACGAGGAGTGCGACGACGGCGGCCCCGGCTCGGAGTACGCGCTCTGCGACAACGGCACCGATTGCGCCGATTGCGGTCCTCGTGGCGGGCCACTCCCGCCGGGGTACAGCAATACCTACTCCAACTACTCGAACACGTACTCGAACTATTCCAACACATACTCCAATACGTACTCCAATTACTCCAACACGTACTCCAACTACTCCAATTCGTATTACAACTACTCGGATTACGTGTACTACTACAATTCCTTCGTGAACAGCTGGTAACCCCAGAGGATGCGGTTCCTGTTCGTTCACGGCTGGCGCGACGGGTTCAGCCTGGCGGAGTGGTGTCTCCGGGACGTTCTGACCCGGTCCGGTGACGTGGTCGAGGCACTTCCGCTTCCGTCGGACGCGTCCCCGCTGGCGGACGAGCTGGAGCGGATCGTCTCGGTTCTGCGCCCGGAGCTCGTTGGCTTCAGTTGTCACGCTTGGTCGCTGCCGAGGGTGCTTCGGGCGGCGCGCCTCGTGAAGGCCCTTGCGCCCCACGCGCGTGTTGTGCTCGGGGGCCCCCAGGTGTCGTCACGCCAGGCCGCCGAGGGACTGCTGCAACGCGAGGCCTGCATCGACTACGTGGTTCGTGGGGAAGGGGAAGAGGCGTTGCGCGGCCTCGTCGGGCACCTGGAGGACTCGCGACCGGCCGACGAGGTGCCGGGGCTCTCGTTCCGGCGAGGCCGCGAGGTCTTTCATTCGGGCGCGCGAGCGATGGCCTGGGCCCGAGGACCGATTTTTCACCCCGGCAACGTTCGCCTGGCCGAGGTCCTCGATCACGCGCCCGTCGCGTCGTACGAGACGAGCCGCGGGTGTCGCGGGAGTTGCGTGTTCTGCACGTACGCTACGCAACCGAGGGCCGAGCTTCCGGTGGAGCTCGTCTCGAGCGAGCTGGCCTGGATCTGCGCACTGCGGGTCCGGCATCTCCGGATCTGCGACGCGCGTTTCGGCGGTTCGCCGGCCCGAGCCAAGCGAATCCTGCGTGATCTCGCGCGCGTGAACACCGGCACCTCCGTCAAGATCCACCCGGATCCGAGGGACGCCGACGACGAGTACCTGGACCTGCTCGAGCCCGCCGGGGCCGAGATCACGTCGATCGGCGTTCAGAGTACGCAGCCGAGAGCCCTGAGCGCGTGCAGGCGACCGCCGGTGGAGGCGGAGGTCGTGGCGAAGATCCTGGCTCGCTTTCCCCGAGTTCCCGCAGACGTCATCGTGGGGCTGCCGGGCGACGACACGGCGGGTGTGCGGCGGACGATCGAGGACGTGCTCGCGATGGGGTTCGCCGAGCTCAACCTGTTCCGGCTCCATGTCTTCCCCGGCACCCCGCTCTCCGCCGACCCGGGGCTCCTCGGCGAGGGCGCCCTCTGCGCTCCGGACGGAGCGCTCGTGTCCGCGCCCGGGTTCCCGCTCGCGCAGCAAGAAGACCTGGCGCGGCTTCTCTCCGCGTCGGTGGTGGCGGCGGCGCTACACGCCACGCGGCGTCTCCTGGGGGAGAAGGCCAACGGGATGCTCGATACGCTCGGCCGGATCGACCCGGAGCGGCTGCTCCGAATGGAGCGGGCGGTTCGGAGCTTCCAGCCGGCCGCGTTGATCCGGAGCGGACCGGAACTCCTGCGCGCCGCGGAGGAAGCGGCCGGTGGAGCGGGGACCGGGCTCCGGATCGCGGTCGCCTCCGACCTCGCGGACGTCATCCACAGACAGGGACGGGACGCGGGGCGGATTCGGTTCACCTGGACGGCGGACGGACGATCCCGCGAGGTGCAGAGGGTGGTCTTCTCCGGCGCGGAGCGCGGCGACCTCGTGCTGGACCTCCGGACGGCGAAGCTCGGGGTCGAAGGTCGGACGTCTCCGCGTTTCCCCACGGACCTCGATCTGATGCTCGATCCCGGTCTCATGCCGGTCGGGGCAGGCGAGGTGGCCGCGTGAACGTCCTGCTCACGAGCCGCTGCAACCGCCGGTGCCCGTACTGTTTCGCCGCGGAGCGGATCTCGTACGGGGATTCGCGCGAACGGGCGGGCCCGGCGCCCACCTTCATCTCCGACGAGGACTACGGATTCGCGCTCGAGTTCGCGCGGCGCAGCCAGCACGAGACGATCGGCGTGCTCGGAGGCGAGCCCTCGCTTCACCCTCGGTTTCCTGCGCTGCTCGAGCAGGCCTGGACTGCCGGCCTGCGGACCCGGGTGTTCTCGAACGGGCTCTGGCGGGAGCCACAGATCGAGGCCGTGAAGGAGGCCGCGGCGCGCCACCCCGATCACCTTCAGGTGATCGTCAACGTGAACGAGCCGGACATCACGCCCGCGGACGAGGCGACCCGGCAGGCGGGCACGCTCGCCGGCCTGGGCCAGAGCTGCACGTTGAGCTTCAACCTGTATCGCACCGACGCGCGGATGGGGTTCTTGCTCGAGCTGATCGAGATGCACCGGCTTCGCAGGCACATCCGGCTCGGCCTCGCCCAGCCTCTCGCGGGCGGCGCGAGCGCGTGCATCCCGGTGGAGCAATATCGCGACGCCGCGGCCGCGGTGCTGGAGCTCGCGGCCGGCGCGGACGCGCGCGACGTCACGATCGGCTTCGACTGCGGCTTCACGCTGTGCATGTTCACCGACGAGCAGCTCGGCACCCTGTGGCGCGCGGGCGTCACCTTCCGCGCGTCGTGCGGGCCGGCCATCGACGTCGGGACCGATCTCAGCGTGTGGGCCTGCTTCCCGCTGGCCACGCTGAGCCAGGGCGCGAGCCTCCGCGAGTTCCGAGATCTGCGTCACCTGGAGCAGCACTTCCGGGAGCGGTATGGGCGGCTCTACCGGACCGGGGCGCTCGAGGCCTGCATCGACTGCAAGTACCTGCGCCGGCGCCAGTGCGATGGTGGCTGCGCGGCGCACGTGTATCGGAGCGTGGCGGCGTGACCGGCCGTTGCCAGGAGCCCGCAGCCGGCCCCTCTACGGGCGGACGTGGGCTATGCGTCATCTTCAAGGGGACCGAGCGCTGCAACGGCGCGTGTCGCTTCTGCTCCGTAGGCCCCGCCCGCGGACCACAGGTGACCTGGGAGAACTTCGTACGTATCTCCGACGCGCTCGATCGGCACGCCCACGAGGCGGGCCTGGAGCGGATCGACTTCACCTTTCACGGAGGGGAGCCCACGCTGCTCGGGCCGGCGTTCCTCGCCCGGGCCTGCGAGCGCCTTCGACGCCTCGCGGTACCCGTCACCTTTCACATGCAGTCGAATCTGCTCGCACTCAACCACGCGTTCCTGGAGGTGGCGCGAGAGCACCGGATCCAGATCGGATCGTCGATAGACCCGGTGAACGCGGGGCGGGCGACTCGCAGAGGCGACGACGTCTTCGCACGCTGGCGGAAGAACTATGCACGCCTGGTCCAGGCCGGGTTCGCGGTGGGGTCCATCTTCGTCGTGACGCGGGCAGCCCTGGGGCAGGTGCGCCGCCTCTACGCGTCGTGCGAAGAACTCGCTGCGGAGGGCCCGCGCCCGGGCTTGCAGGTGAATCCCGTCTACCCCCAGGGGCTCGCCGCCGGGGGCCGCGAGCAACTGATCCAGCCGGAGGAGCTGAGAGACTTCCTCGTCGACCTGTGGCGACTCTGGAACGAGTCCGGTCGATCCATCGACGTGACGCCGCTCCGGCAGTTCGCGGACTGGATCGAGGGCGGGAGCCGTGGATCGCCCCGCCTCCCGTGCGGATTTCGGGGCGAGTGCCACGAGACGCACGTCGGGATCGACCATGCGCTTCGCGTGGCGGGATGCGGACGACGGCTCGACTCGGGTGCGTTCTTCGGGTCGTTGCGAGACGCGTCTCTCCAGGAGATCCTGGATCGCAGCCCGGAGCGAGCAGTCCTGCGCGGCCGTACGGACGCCCTGCGGGCCGGGGAGTGCGCCGCCTGCGAGATCTTCGAGGCATGCCGCGGCGGCTGCCCCGACGACGCCGTTTTGACCAACGGTGACCTGACGCGGCGTACGCCTTGGTGCGGCGCCTGGCGCGGGCTGCTGGAGGCCATGTCGGCCGTGCTCCGTGGCAGGAGGCAGAAGAACGGGAGCGGCCGCCGTCCGATCCGCGGCGACACGGATCCGGGCGTCGCCGTCCCTCCCGGGAGCGACTTCTGGTTGCTTCCCACTCCTCGTGGCGAGGCGCTCCGGTACGATGCGCCGTTCGCTGCGTTGCCGAAAGCGCTCGGGCCCGGGTCCGCCCTCTGGATCTGGATACACAACCGTCACGCCCGAAGCCTGGCGTTGTGGCGCGACGTCGTACGGGATCGGCGGGTCTCCGTCGTGCTCTTCGAGAGCGAGGGTCTCGCCTCCGCCCTCAACGTCGCCAACGCCCTCGGCGCGAGGGTCGAGCTGGACGTGGCGGGGATCGCCGCGCAGACGGGCGGGCCGGACGCGCTTCAGCAGGCGCTGGCCCGCTACCTCCGCGATCCCATGTGGCGCTCCGAGCTGAGACCGTTCACCGCGATGCTCCGCGCCGCGGTCGACGGGAACCCATTGCCACTCGCGGGCAGGCTCGGGATCGCGCCGGGCTCCCGCCCCTGCTCCTTCGCGGTAGACCCCCAGGAGCCGCTGGTCCACGGCGCCCTGGAGGCGATCTCGATGACAGCGGAGCCGGGCTGCGGCTCGCCGGCGTGTGAGCACGAGAGCCACTGCCGCGGCCGCCTCGCTGCGACTCCGGGCGTTCCGTGCACCGGCCCGCTCCTGTCCCTGGCGACCACCCTCCGGGACGCCGCCGCCGACATTCGTGCTCGGATCGGCGCCGAGCCGGGGGCCCGGTCGTGACCGGGCGCGGTCTCTTCGCGGTGCTCCTTCCCACGCTCGAGTGCAACCTCGCGTGCGAGTACTGCTTCGAGGACCGGCGCGCCGGAGCCTGGGACGCCACGCGGGCTCTCGCCGTCGTCCGCGCATGCATCGAGCTCTCCGTTCTCCGGCGTGTCGACGATCTTCGCCTCCACTGGCAGGGCGGAGAGGTCCTGATGCTCCCGGACAGCTTCTTCGAGGAGGTGCTTCCTCTGGCGGCGCGCTGGGCGGACGAGGCCGGGATCCGGCTCGCGCAGCACCTCCACTCGAACCTCACGTTGTACCGGAGCAGTCTGGCCGAGCCGTTCCGTCGCCACCTCGGTGCGCGCATCGGGACCTCCCACGACGCGGTCCCGGGCAGGCGCACCCGCGGCGCTCATGGGGAGAGAGCCTTCGAGCGGGCGTGGCGGCGAGGGCTGGAACGAGCGGAGGCGGACGGCCTCGAGGTGGGGGTCCTCGCCACCGTTCGCCCGGAGTCGCTGCGGGTCGGCGCCGTCGAGGTGCTCGAGCGGCTGGCTGCCCTGGGAGTGAGGCGGGTCCGATTCGCGCTGCCGTTCGCGTCGGAGAGCGGCGGCCGCGGGGGATTCCTCGACGCCTTCGCGGTGGGGGGCTTCCTGGTCGATGCGTACGTCTGGTGGCGCGACGGGGGATCGCGCCGCGGAGTGGAGGTGAGGCCGTTCCGCTTCCTGCGTGCGCGTCTCCAGGGCTTGCCGCCGGACGAGCCGGGGCTCTGCGTCTTCTCGGGGGACTGCGCCAGCCAGGGGTTCGCCGTCGATCCCTTCGGCGACGTGTACCTGTGCGACAGCTTCGTGGGCGCAGGGAGAGGGACCGCGTACGGCAACCTGTTCGAGGACTCCCTGCCCCGACTCCTCTCCGGGCCCCGGCACGACCTGCTGCGCCGGGCCACGGCCGAGCTCGTCGGGGAGCGGTGCGCCGGGTGCACGTGGCTGTCCATCTGCCAGGGCGGGTGCCTCGTCCGCGCCGGAGGCCCGGCCACCGCCTCGGCCGGCGACCGATACTGCGAAGCGTACCGGGCGCTGTTCGCGGCGATCGCCCGGGACCTGGGGGAAGGCGCGGAGCCGCGAGCCGCGGGGACGGCTTGAGTGAAGCCCACGGCAAGGCGGCTCACGACGCCGCGGCGCCCACCCCGTCGCGCGCCACGTATTCGGTCCAGCGGCGATCCACCCACGCCTGGATTCCCGCGGCCTCCTCGGCGCCGATCCCCTTGAACCGCGCCTGGCCGGCGAGGTAGTCGGCCAGGGGCTTGCGGTTGCCGCGCTTCGCGAGCGCCTTCGAGCGGCCGGTGAGCCGGAAGCGGCCGCCCTCGACCTCGTAGAGGACCACGAGGCCCGCGTCCACCGCGAGCTGCCCGAGCCGCACCGAGTCCTTCGGGTCGAAGCCCCAGCCCGACGGGCAGGGCGTGTTCATGTGCACGTAGCGGAGGCCGCGGAGGTCGCGCGCCTTGACGAGCTTGTCGTAGACGTCGTCCGGGTAGACCGCGGAGGTGGAGGCGACGTACGGGATCCCGTGCGCCTCCATGATCTTCGGCACGTCCTTGGGGTTCTCGCGCTTCCCGTGGATGGTGGTCGTGGTGCGGGCGTTCGCCGGGGTCGATCCCGAGCGCTGCGTCCCGGTGTTCATGTACGCCTCGTTGTCGTAGCAGACGTAGATGAAGTCGTCGTTCCGCTCGGCGGCGCCGGAGAGGCCCTGGATCCCGATGTCGGCGGTGCCGCCGTCGCCGGCCATCGCGAGCACCGTCATCTCGCCGGTGCGCCCGGTGGCGCGCAGCCCGGCGGCGAGGCCCGCCCCGGCGGCGGCGCAACCGGGGAAGGCGACGTTGAGCCAGGGCACGGTCACCGAGCTCGTCGGGTACATCCCGCCGAGCACGGTGAGGCAGCTCGCCGGCACGGTCATCACCACCTTGCCGTCGAGCGCCTTGAGGATCGAGCGGAGCCCGATCCCGATCGCGCAGCCGGCGCAGGCCCGGTTGCCGGGGAGGAGGAACTCCTTCGTGGGGAGGTCGACGAGCTTGGTCATGCGTGCCCCTGGTCCAGATCGCTCACAGTCTCAGGTTGACCCATTCCTCTCGCCGCTCGCGGACGCCGGCGCGGGCGTCCTCGACGGCGCGGCGGATGGTGTCGGCG
>JAEZXM010000170.1 GCA_023419875.1 Pseudomonadota bacterium
CCCCTCGTCCTTCCGCCAACGTTTGCGCTCCGTTGAACGCGCGCTCCTGACGCCGCACGACCGGCGCGGTGATCGAGCGCGCGCACACGCTCCGGTACGTTCCTTTCCGCCTCGCCGCCCGTGCGCCCGGCACTCCCCGCCACACCACATCCGAGCGACTTGCCCGCCTTGCACCGCGCGTGTCATACCGCGGCCATCCGCGACACCCCGCCCGTGTGAGCCCCGTGCCCCCGAACGCCCCACCCGACGCCGCGCCGCCGCTGGAGATCTCCGGCCTGGAGAAGCGGTTCGGGAACGTGCACGCGGTCCGCGGCGTCTCCCTGCGCCTCGAGCCGGGCGAGTGCCTGGGGCTCCTCGGGCCGAACGGCGCCGGCAAGACGACCGTCATCCGCGCGATCGCCGGCCGCGTCCAGCCGGACGCGGGAACCGTCGCGGTGCTCGGCGCGCCGGCGGGCTCGGAGGCGGCGCGGATGGCGCTCGGGTGGGTGCCCCAGGAGCTGGCCCTCTACCCGCGCCTCACCTGCCGCCAGAACCTCGAGGCCTTCGGCCGCTACTTCGGCCTGCGTTCTTCCGCCCTCGCGCGGTCCGTGGAGCGCTGCCTCCGCTGGGCGGCGCTCGACGATCGCGCGGACGACGCGGTCGGCCACCTCTCCGGCGGGATGAAGCGGCGGCTCAACATGGCGGCCGGGCTCGTGCACGCGCCGAAGGTCGTCCTCATGGACGAGCCGACCGTGGGCGTCGATCCCCAGGCGCGCCTCCGCATCTTCGAGATGATCGAGGCGCTGGCGAGGGAGGGCACCTCGATCCTCTACACCACCCACTACATGGAGGAGGCCGAGCGCCTCTGCGACCGGATCGCCATCGTGGACCACGGCCGCGTGATCGCCCTGGGGACCCGGGACGAGCTGGTGCGCGCGGCGTTCGGGGCGCGCGCCGAGGTGGTCGCGAGGTTCGAGAAGATGAACGAGAGCGCCGCGGCCTGGACCCGGCGGCGCGGGGGCCGGTTCGACGGCGGCGCCGCGCGGTTCGAGGTCGAGCGGCCGGCGGAGGTCGTCGCGCTGGTGGAGGCGGCCACGCAGGCGGGGCTCGAGCTCCTGGACGTCTCGATGCGGCGGCCCACGCTCGAGTCGGTGTTCCTGCACTGGACCGGACGGGAGCTGCGCGAGTGATCCTCTCGGTCGCCCGCACCGCGTTCACCTCGCTGCGCCGCGATCGCGGCGCGTTGCTGCTCTCCTTCGTCCTTCCGGTCGTGTTCTTCACGATCTTCGCGGCGATCTTCGGCGGGCGCCGGGACGCCACACCCAGGGTGACCGTCCTCGTCGCGGACGAGGACCGGAGCAACGCTTCGCGCGCGCTGGTGGAGGCCCTCGCCCGGGAGTCGCTGGTCGTGAGGACGCGGCCTGCGCCGGACCGGGGCCGGGGCCGGGGCCTGGACGACCAGCCGGAGTACACCGCGGCGACCGCGGAGCAGGCGGTGAAGGCCGGCGAGGCCCCGGCGGCGATCGTCATCCCCGCTGGGTTCGCCGCCCGGGCGCTCGCCGGCGGCGAGGGCGAGCGGGCGTCGCTCGATCTGCTCCGGGACCCGAGCGATCCCGTCGCCGCGCAGATCGTCGAGGGGCTGATCCAGCGCGTGGCGATGGAGGCCGTCCCCGAGGTGATGGCCGGCCAGGGCGTGCGCCTCATGGAGCCGTTCGTCGGAGGGTTCACGGCCGAGCAGCGGAAGCGGGTGCAGGAAGGCCTCGCGGCGCTGCGGGACCGGCCGGCGAGGGAAGGCCCCGAGGGCGGGGTGCTCGTGCCCGTGCGCGCCCGCGACGTGGTGGGTCCGCGGAGGAACGACTCCGCGATCTCGTTCTACGCCGCCGCCATCGGCGTCATGTTCCTGCTCTTCACCGCCAGCGCCGCGGCCGGGTCGCTCCTCGACGAGTCCGAGAGCGGCACCCTGGATCGCGTGCTCGGATCGCGCGTCACCATGGGCGCGCTCCTCGGGGGCAAGCTCCTCTTCTGCACCGGGCTGGCCTTCGCGCAGCTCGTCGTCCTGTTCGTCTGGGGCTGGCTGGTGTTCGGGGTCGACCTCCTCCCGCACCTCGGCGGTGTGGCCATCATGGGCGTCGTGACGAGCTTCGCGGTCGCGGCGTTCGGGCTGCTCATCGCCGCCGTCTGCCGGACGCGCGCGCAGCTCGGGGCGCTCTCGACGCTCCTCGTCCTGGTGATGTCGTCGGTGGGCGGCAGCATGTTCCCGCGGTACCTCATGCCCGAGGCGATGCAGAAGGCGGGGCTCTTCACGATCAACGCGTGGGCCATCGACGGGTTCACGAAGGTGCTCTGGCGCGACGAGCCGCTCCTCCACCTCTGGCCGCAGGTCCTCTTCCTCCTCGCGGTGGGCGCGGCGCTCTTCGCGACCGCCCGGCGGCTCGCGCGCCGCTGGGAGAGAGGCTGACCCCCCCCCGCGCCGGACCGCGCGTTGTTCGATCTCTCCTGCCGCCGCTATCATGGCGGCCATGGTCTTTTCTTCTTCGCGGTGGGGCGGCCGCCCGGTCTGGGCCGAGATCGACCTCGACGCGGTCGCGCACAATCTGAAGCTCCTCGCGGCCCGCGCCGGGGCGCGGGTCTATGCGGTGGTGAAGGGCGACGCATACGGCCACGGCGCGATCGCGGTCGCCCGCGCCGCCCTCGACGCCGGCGCGCACGCCCTGGCGGTCGCAGCCGTGGACGAGGGCGAGGAGCTGCGGCGGGCGGGGGTCGGCGCGCCCGTGCTGGTGCTGGGCCACACCCCGGCGAGCGACGCGGAGCGGGTCGTCGCCCTGCGCCTCGAGCCCGCGGTCGGCGGACCCGAGCTCGTCGAGGCGCTCTCCTCCCGCGCCCGCGCGAGTGGCGCGGAGGTGCCGATCCACCTCGAGCTCGAGACCGGCTTCGGCCGGCACGGGCTCCCCCCCGACGCCGCCGTGGCCCTGGCGGAGCGGGCCCGCGCGCTCCCCGGGATCCGGGTGAAGGCCCTCTTCACC
>JAEZXM010000203.1 GCA_023419875.1 Pseudomonadota bacterium
GCCCAGAAGCGCTCGTCGAAGTCGTGCTGCTCGGGGGTGTCGAGCGAGATCCCGCAGCCGCCGCACTCCGTCGCGAAGACGTTGGCGTCGGCGCCGCACCGGCGGCAGCGGATGAATGCGCGGCGTCCCTCGGTCTCCGCGAGCTCGATCCGCGGCTCGGGCTCCGGGCCGAACCGCCCGAGCTGCGCGCCGGTCTGCGGGACAGGGCTCGCGCCGGCCCGGGCCGCGGTTGGCCGCTCCACCCCGGCGATCCGCTGCCCGGTGGGATCGGCCGCCTCGCGGGCCGGCTCCGCGTCCGTCCGGTCGGGGCGGGGGCGCTCGAGGTGGAGGAAGCGGCGGAGGCGTCCAGGGCCGGCCAATTCACGCTCCGTCGACGGGTTCGGCGGGCACGATCTCCGGCCCGGGCGCCTCCGAGGCGGGCCGGGTCCGGGTGGCCGCCCAGGATCGGAGCGCGGCGATGTCCTCGCGCATGGTGACCGAGAGCGGCAGGGTCTCCGCCACCGCCCGGGCGAGGTGCGCCTGGGCGAGCTCGGTCCGCTCGGCGAACGCCTCGTAGAGCGCGGACACCAGCGCCGCCTCCAGCTCCGCGCCGCTGAACCCCCCGGTCAGCGCGGCGAGCGCATCGAGGTCGTAGGCGGCGGGATCGCGGCGGCGCTTGCCGATGTGGATCGAGAGGATGTCTCGGCGCTCGGCGGCCGTCGGGAGGTCGATGAAGAAGATCTCGTCGAACCGGCCCTTGCGCAGCAGCTCGGGCGGGAGCCCCTCGATCCGGTTGGCGGTCGCGACCACGAACACGGGCGCGGTCTTCTCCTGGAGCCAGGTGAGCAGCGAGCCGAACACCCGCGCCGACACGCCGCCGTCGGTCATGCCCGAGGACTGCGAGCCGGAGAGGCCCTTCTCGATCTCGTCCACCCAGAGCACCACCGGCGCGACGCTCTCCGCCACGTGGATGGCGCGGCGGAGGTTCTCCTCCGACGAGCCGACGAGCCCGCTGAAGATCCGGCCCATGTCGAGCCGGAGGAGCGGCAGCCGCCACTGACCCGCGACCGCCTTGGCGGTGAGGCTCTTCCCGCAGCCCTGCACGCCGAGGAGGAGGAGCCCCTTCGGCTCGGGCAGCCCGAAGCGGCGGGCCGCCTCGGAGAAGGCGGCGCCCCGGCGGTCGAGCCAGGTCTTGAGGTTCGAGAGCCCGCCCACCTGCGCGAGCCCGTGCTCGGCGGCGAAGTACTCGAGGAGCCCGCTCTTGCGGATCACCTGCCGCTTTTCCTCGAGCACGAGGCCCACGTCCTCGCGCGAGAGCCGGCCGTCGGTGGCGATGGCCTTCGCGAAGGCGCTCTCCGCCTCCGCCATTGTGAGACCCTGCGCCGCCCGGACCAGCTCGTCCGCGTCGTCCCGCGTCAGCTCGATGCGGGCGCGGTTGTTTCTCCGGACCACGTCCACGATCTCCTTCAGGAGGTCGAGCAGGTCGCGATAGGTGGGGAGCGGCACGTCCAGGACCGAGATCTCCTTCTCGATCTCGGGCGGGATGACGAGGGTGGGTGAGAGCAGGATGACGGTGGTGAAGGTGGACTTGAGCGCGTGGGCCAGCTCGCGGAGGCTCCGGACCACCGCCGCATCGGACAGGAACGGGTGGAAGTCCTTCAGCACCACGAGCGACGGGTCGGAGAGCTTCTCGATCCGGGCGAGGGCCGCCACCGGATCCCGGATCGGCTCCTTCCCGTCCTCGGGCGCAGGCCGCTCGCCGTCGAGGCGCCGGAACCCGCGCGTCACCGACCAGCCGAGGAGCGCCTTGCCGTGCGTGCGCGCGAGATCGGCGAGGACCGCCTCGAGGCGCTGCTCCTCTGAGGTGACGAGGTAGACGAGCGGGTAGCGGGCGCGGACCAGGGTGTCGAGCTCCTGGACGAAGCGCGGAGGCGGGCGGCGCGCAGGCTCGGGGCTGGGGGCGGGATCGGACACCCCTGTGAGTCTAGAACGGCCGAGCCCGATCCGGAAACGCCCGGGGCTTCGGGCCTCTCTCGTCGGGCTCGCAGGACGCCCTCCGGCACCCCCGCCAATTGATGCAGTCATCTGACGAATGCTGCTTGACGAACCTGATCGAGGGGCGTAACAGGCCCGTGACGCTCCGTGTACCTCGTCCCTTCACCCGTGTCTCAGGAGCTCGACCCATGCTGCCAAAGACAACGTCGCACGCGCCCCGGCGGCGCGCGCGCCATCTGTTCACCCTCGTGGCGCTCCTCGCCCCCGCGCTCGCCGGAGCCGCGGACAACTACGCCGAGGCGCTCCAGAAGTCGCTCTACTTCTACGATGCCGAGAAGTCCGGCCCCGGCATCACCGGCGGTCGCCTCGAGTGGCGCGGCGACTCGGAGGTCCGCGACACCGCGCTGCCGCTGAAGCCGATGGCCGCCGACAACACCGGCACGAACATGTCGCAGGCGTTCATCACCGCGAACCGCGCCGTGCTCGATCCCGACGGCGACGGCACGGTGGACGTGAGCGGCGGGTATCACGACGCCGGCGACCACGTCCGGTTCGGCCTCCCGCAGGCGTACGCCGCTTCCACGCTCGCCTGGGCGTACTACGAGTTCAAGAGCGCCTTCGTGGACGTCCGCGAGGACGCCCACATGCGCGAGCTCCTGAAGTGGTTCGGCGACGTGTACCTCCGCTCCACCTTCCGCAACTCGGCCGGCGACGTGGTCGCCTTCGCCTACCAGGTGGGCGAGGGGAGCGTCGATCACACGGTCTGGGCGCCGCCCGAGCTCCTGAACCTCCCGCGGCCCGCGTACTTCGCCACCTCGGAGACGAAGGCCAGCGATCAGGCCGCCGCGGCCGCCGCGGCCCTCGCCCTGCTCTACCTCGACTTCGCCGACAGCGACCTCTCGTACGCCAACCGGTGCCTCGACACCGCCAAGGCGCTCTACCGCTTCGCGGTCGCGAATCGCGGCCTTGGTTACTCGGGCGGCTTCTACAACTCCAGCGACGACAACGACGAGATGGCGTGGGCGGCGGTCTGGCTCCACACGGCCACCGGCGAGTCGTCGTATCTGACCGACATCACCTCGATCGCCGACGGCCGCTACACCGGGTACCTCAAGAAGATCATCCAGTCGACCCAGGACAACTGGCAGAACATCTGGGTCCACTCCTGGGACACCGTCTGGGGCGGCGTCTTCGTCCAGCTCGCCAACGTGCTCCCCGACAACGCCCAGTTCGATTATTACGCACGGTGGAACCTCGAGTACTGGTCGGGCGGCGAGGTCCCGCACCGTGAGTCGAACGACGCCACCTACATGGCGCAGACGCCGGCCGGCTTCAGCGTCATCAGCACCTGGGGTTCGGCGCGCTACAACGCCGCCGCCCAGATGTGCGCGCTCATCTACGCGAAGCACACCGGCCGCAACGAGTTCGCCGCCTGGGCGCGGGGCCAGATGGCCTACATCATGGGCGACAACCCGTTCGGCTACTCGCTCATCGTCGGCTACCCCACGCCCGAGCTCTCGGCGAAGCACCCGCACCACCGGGCCGCGCACGGGTCCACCACCAACAGCATGAACGACCCGCCGAACCACAAGCACGTGCTCTGGGGCGCGCTCGTCGGCGGCCCAGACACCAAGGACATCCACGTCGATCGGACGGACGACTTCGTCTACAACGAGGTGGCGATCGACTACAACGCCGGCCTCGTGGGCGCGCTCGCCGGGCTCCACACCTTCTACGGCGCGGGCCAGCTTCCCATCCCCTCCTTCCCGCCGGCCGAGCCGGCCGAGCAGGCGTACACGGCCAAGGGCAAGATCGAGCAGGAGAACAACCAGCGCTCGCAGATCACGATCACGATGACCGCCCAGCCGACGCACCCGCCCCACTTCGTGCGCGGCCTCTCGGCTCGGTACTTCTTCGACGTCAGCGAGCTCGTCGCGGCCGGCCAGACGATCTCCGCCGTCACCTCGGCCGTCTACTACGACGAGCAGGCGAGCGGCTACGGCGGCTCCACCGTGCTCCGCGGACCCGTCGCCTGGGACGAGGCGAACGGCATCTACTACATGGAGCTGGACTGGGGGGCCAACGACGTCTACGGGAAGCGCGACCTGCAGCTCGCGCTCATGGCCGCGCAGGACGCGCAGTGGAAGAGCAACTGGGATCCCACCAACGACTGGAGCCACCAGGGGCTCTCGTCCGGCGCCTCCACCGCGACCGAGTACATCCCCATCTACCTCGACGGCGTGAAGGTCTTCGGCCAGGAGCCTCCGCGCGGCGGGTCCATGAGCTTCGCGCTCTCCGTCACCAGGGCCGGCACGGGCTCGGGCACGGTCACGTCCAGCACGGGCGGGATCGCCTGCGGCGCGACGTGCAGCGCGACGTACGCGAGCGGCGCCGTGGTGACCCTGACCGCAGCGGCGGCGAGCGGCTCGACGTTCGGCGGCTGGAGCGGCGGCGTGTGCTCCGGCACCGCGGCCACCTGCGTGGTCACGATGTCGGCGACGCGGAGCGTGACGGCGGCGTTCAACGCTCCGAGTGGGTTCACGCTCACGGTCACCAAGGCGGGCACGGGCACCGGGACCGTCACGTCGAACACCGGCGGGATCAACTGCGGGACGACGTGCAGCGCGACATACACGAGCGGTACCCGGGTGACCCTCACGCGGACGATCGGCTCCGGCTCGACGTTCGGCGGCTGGGGCGGCGGCGTGTGTTCCGGCACGGCGGCCACCTGCGTCGTCACCATGTCCCAGGCGCGGACCGTGACGGCGACGTTCAACGGCCAGCAACAGCAGACGTATGCGCTCACCGTGACGAAGGCGGGCACGGGCGCGGGCACCGTCACGTCCAGCACGGGCGGGATCAACTGCGGCTCGACGTGCAGCGCGACGTACGCGAGCGGCAGCGTGGTCACCCTGACCGCGGCGGCGACCAGCCCGTCCACGTTCGCCGGCTGGGGAGGCGCGTGCACGAACGCCACGGGCACCTGCACGGTCACCATGTCCCAGGCGCGGTCGGTCACCGCGACGTTCAACCCCGGCACGACGACCACGCCCTGCGCGAACCCGGTGACGATCACCGGCGGCCAGAGCGGCAACTTCGGCACCACCGGCGCGATCTGCCTGCGCACGGCGGCGAGCGTGTACGGCTGGGGCTGCGCCAACTTCCAGGGCCGGACGGTGAGCGTGAACGGCGGCACGGCCTCCGAGAACTGCGGGGGCGGCGCGGTCCCGCTGCCGAAGATGTCGGACGGGTACACCTACTTCGCCGTCACGGCCGGCAGCTTCACGTGGGCGAGCCTGTACTACTGGTAGTGACCGGTCTGGCCGGGTGAATCGGGGCGGGGGGGGTCGCGGGCCCCGCGGCGCTCGTCTGCGGCCGGGCCGGCGAGCAGCACGCCCGCCGGCCCCGGAGCACCGACCTTCACTGTTCGTCTACGTCACGGCGTGTGATCCGACAGCCACGACGCCACCCAGAACAGCGCGGAGTTCCAGTTGATGGTCACCTCGTTCGTCGAGTACGAGTCGATGTGGTCGAGGTAGCACTTGTGCGCCGCGCAGCCCGAGAGCTTGGTCTGCACGGCCGGGTCCTCGAGGCGCGAGTTCGGTCCGCCCGCGAGCGCGCCTGCGGGCGGGTGCGGATACGCCGCGTTGGCCTGGTTCGCCCAGAACCGGTGGTGCTGGTTCTGCGAGAACTTCGTGCCGTAGCCGGTCACGTAGCTCATGTTGAGGCCGTTGCGGCCGAGGATGTAGTCCATCGCCTCGAACGCGGCCCGGCGGTACTCGAGGTCCCAGGTGAGATCGAACGCCACCGCGAGGATGGCGATCTGGTTCAGCACCTGGCTGTTCGAGCCCCAGACGTACATGCCGTCGCCGGGGCGGTACGGCACCGGGTAGCCCTGCGCCTTCATCGTCGCGATGCGCTGGTCGGCGAGCGCGACGATCGCCTGCCGGAGCGCGAGCCGTTCCCGGAGCGGGAGCTGGTTGGGCACGAGCGCGAGGGTGAAGTCACCGAGGGCGGAGACGGAGCCCCAGCCGAAGCCGTCCGCGGGGATGCCCTTCGCGAGATAGGCCGGCGAGGACCGGACCGCGTCCTCGTAGGCCTTCTTGTCCGTGGTGACGAACAGCTCGGCCGCCGCCCAGTAGTACTCGTCCACGAGGTAGCCGTCTCCGTACGGACCGCCGCCGCCGCCGGGCTCGCAGACGACCGACGGGTTGGCGACGGCCGCGGCGTAGGCCTTCTCCGCCGCAGCGAGACACCGCTTCGCGAACGCGCGATCGAACGGGCGGAAGACGCGCGCGCACTGGGCCGCGGTGGCGGCGAGGTTCAAGGTCGCGGCGGTGCTCGGGCCGCGGAGGTGCCGCGGCTGCGCGTCCTGGTCCGGGCGGGTCGGGATGGCGGTCCAGACGTCGTCGTGGACCTTGTGCTGGGCCATCCCGGCGAACGGCTGGCCGTCCGGGATCTGCATCCGGAGCAGGAACTCCATCTCCCAGCGCGCCTCGTCGAGGGTGTCGGGTACGCCGTTCGCGTGCTCCGGGATCTTCTGCGTCCCGTCGCGCTGGGCCCAGCGGTGCAGGTTCGCGCGCTCCCAGGTGTTCATGAGCTGCCAGACGGCGATGCCGCCGTTCACCACGTACTTGCCCTGGTCGCCGGCGTCGTACCAGCCGCCGCGCACGTCGAGCGAGTAGTTGCACACGCCGGGCAGGCACGGAACGAGCGTGTCGCCCTGGTTGGGCGAGATGCCGAGGTGGCCGGCCGGACGCGCCCAGCCGGCGCCGACGTACTGTGCGTCGATCGGGATGCCGCTCCGCTGGTGGTAGAAGAACGCGAGCGCGTCGCGCCGGAGCTGATCGTAGAGCGAGCCGGAGATGGCGAACGGGTAGCTCTTGATGTCGCCGACCTGCAGCGTATAGCCGGTGCCGGGCTTGAAGTACTTCGTGAAGTCGATGAGGTGGACCTTGTCGCCCGAGGCGACGTCGAGCCCGTGGACCGTCGTCTGGCCGGTCGCCACCACCGCGCCCGCGGCGTTCACGAGCTGCCAGGTCTGCGGGGTGGTCGCGTCGGTCACGAGGTTGGCGCGCTTCGGGCCGAGGACCACGTACCCGAGCTGGTTCACGCGGAGCGCGGGGCCGGTGTCGGGGACGTAGACCTGCTTTGCGCCCTTGAGGGAGACGTCGTCGAAGCAGATGGTGAAGCCGGCCGGGTTGGCGCCGCCCACCTGGAACTGGATGGCGGGCGGGAGCGGGGGGAGGGAGTTGGAGAACGAGTAATGGTAGGCGGCCGGCGTCGTGCCGACGGCCACCGCCTCGTAGAGCGTGGCCGTGTACGGCGAATCCTTGAGCTGGACGATCGCCCGGATCGTCACCGGTACGCTCGCCGAGGCGACGAAGCTGAGCGCGTAGTGCTCGCCCTGCACCAGAGCCAGGTCGTTCTGGCCGGCGATCGAGTCCCACGGATTGGCGGTGCCCGGCGGGACGGTGACGCACATCTGCCCGCTCACCGCCGCGGCGGTGGTGCCGGACGACGTCCACCAGGGATCGAGGTCCGCGTCGAAGGTGCCATTCTCGACGAGCTCCTGGTCCTCCGGCGGCGGGGCGTCGGTCAGGGAGACGTCGTCGAAGCAGACGGTGACGCTGGTGGCGCTGCCGCCCATCTGGAACTGGAGGGCGAGCGGGCCGGTGGGGAGCGAATCGGTGAACACGTAGCTGAAGACCGCTGGGCTCGTGCCGACCGCAGCCGCCCCGGAGAAGGTCGCGGTGTACGGCGAGGGCGCGAGCTGGACCATCGGGTGGATCGTGATGGGCACGTCGGCCCGCGCCCTGAACGTGAGGGTGTACGCCTTGCCCTGCTCGAGCGGGAGCTCGTTCTGCCCGACGATCGCGTCCCACTGGTTCACGGTGCCGGGCGGGGCGGTGACGCACATCTCGCCGTTCGCGGTCACGGCGGTGGTGCCTGAGGTCGTCCACCAGTCCCCGGTATCGGACTCGAACGTGCCGTTCCGGACGAGCTCCGCTGCCCCGGCGGGAACGGCGGCGGAGGCGAGGAGCAGCGTGAGGGACAGAAGGCAGGCGCGCGGTCCGCGCCGTGAGGTGTCGTGTGACGGTCTCATCGAAGGCTCCTCCAGTGCACGCACTGTCAGAAAAGTTCCGAGGCGAAGCGGCAGGCGCGAATCCTCGAACGGGCATCCGTTCACGCCAGGTGACACGTGGGACGATTGGCGAAATGCTAGCGACGCGATGACGCGGCCGGAAGCTTCTTTTTCGTGCCAGTCGCGCTCGTACGGGCCGGTACGCTTGCTTCACATATAGTGTAAACGCGCAAACGGTTGCCGCACGCGTGCCGGGTGTTCCCGGGGGAGCGCCTTGCCTACATCCGCCGCAGGAAGCGCACGGCGGCGCCCGGCAGGCCCGTCACTCCCCGGCAGGCCGCTCGATCCAGGCAAGCCGCACCGATCGCCCGTCCACCTCGAGCGCCGCAATCGCGCCGGGTTTCACCTCGACGTCCTTCCCGGCGGCGCGCGCCACCGCCTCGGCGAGCTCCGGGTTGTGGCCGACGAGGGCCGTGCCGGGGGCGGCGGCGCGGACGAGCGCGAGGAGCTCGTCGCCTTCGGACGCGCCCGAGGCGAGCCGCGGCTCCTCCCCGAGCGGCGCACCGGTCGCGCGGGCGAGGAGCTCGGCCGTCTCCCGCGCGCGGGTGAAGGGCGAGGTGACGACACGCGAGACAGCGAGCCGCGCGCCGAGCGCCGCGAGCAACCGGACGAACCGTGCGCGGCCATCGGGCGTGAGCCGGCGGGCGGCGTCGTCGCCGGCGCTCGGCTCGGCCTTGGCGTGGCGGACGAGGTAGACGCGGTGGGCGGGCATGCGGGTCCCGTTGCCGCTCGCCCTTCGACAGGCTCAGGGCGAGCGGGCTCTCTCAACTCCGCTCGTGGTGAGCCTGTCGAACCACGAGCGGGAGCGTGCGCTCCTCCCGGAGGTGCTCACTCCGACACGAGCAACGCCACCGGAAAATCAGCATACAGCGCCGACAAGGGGATGCCCTCGCCCGCATGGTGCGCGCCCGTGACGACGTCCCGCCAGCGGCGCGGCAAGCCGGAGAGGGGGAGGGCGCCCTCGAGCCGGAGCGCGCCGCCGCTCCGCTCGAGCGACGGGAGCACGAGCCGCGGCGCGGCGCAGACGGCGGCGCGCCCTCCACGCACCCGGGCGAAGGCGAAGACGCGATCGGAGTCCCGGCCGGTCGCGGCGAGCGGCAGGTAGTCGCCCTCGAGCAGGAGCTCGCGCTCGGACCTCCTGATCTGGAGCCCGGCGTGCAGGAGGAAGAGCTTCGCCCTCCCGTCGGCGAGCGCCGCGGGATCGGCGAGCGCGCGGGCGAGCGCGGCACGGTCGCGTCCGGACGCGAGCTCGCCCTGGAGCGCCTCCAGCGCGTGTCGCCGGCGATCCCAGTCCACCGGCCGCCGGTTGTCCGGGTCCACGAGGGAGAGGTCCCACAGCTCCGTCCCCTGGTAGACGTCCGGCACGCCGGGCGCGAAGAGCCGGATCGCGAGCTGCGAGAGCGACGAGACCCGGCCCGCGCGCGCGATCCGCCCGGCGAGCGCCCCCATCTGCTCGAGGAACGGCGGGCTCCCGAGGATCCGCTCCAGGAACGCCTTCACCCCGCTCTCGTACTCCTCGTCGGGATTGGTCCAGCTCGTGTGCCGCTTGGCCTCGCGGAGCGCCTTCTGGAAGTACGCGAGCATCCGCTCCAGGAAGGCCGCGTGCTCGGGCGTGCCGGGCTTCACCCCCTCGTCCGGCCAGGCGCCGGCCAGGGTCTGGTAGACGAGGTACTCGTCCCGCGGATCGGGTGCGGCGCGGCCGCCGGCCCTGCGCACCTGGGCCCGGTGCGCGCGGGACCAGCGCCCCACGGCCGAACGCCAGTCCCCCGGGATCTCGGTGAGCGCGGAGATCCGGACGCGGACGTCCTCGCTGCGCTTCGTGTCGTGGGTGGTGCCGGGCGAGAGCGAGGCCGCCATCCGCGTGCGGCGGCGGGCGAGGAGCGCGTGCACGTCGGCGGGCGGCGTCCCGAACCGATCCGGTTCGCCGCCCACCTCGTTGAGCGAGGCGAGCCGCACGTACGTGTAGAAGGCCGTGTCCTCCGCGGCCTTGGCGTGGACAGGTCCGGTCACCTGCTGGAGGCGGAGCGCGAACTCGACCCACGCCTGGCGGTCCAGCTCGGAGAGGCCGTCGGGGTATCGCTGGAGGATGACGTCGCGCAGGAAGTCGTAGATCGACGGATCGACGAGCGGGCTCCGCCGTCGGGCCCGGGCCATGGTCGCCTCGACCACCGCCCGCGTCCGGTCGTCCACCTCGCCGCGGCGGGTGACGTACGTCCGGTACACCGGGAACAGGGCCACGTACTCGACCAGCGCGCGGGTGAGCTCGTTCTGGGTGAAGTCGCGGGTCCGGCGGTCGGTCTCGGCGATGCCGGCGAGCCGGTGGGCGAGCATGTTCACCTCGCTCGCCATCGCCGCCGACATCACGAGCCGCTTCTTCTCCGCCACGATCTCGTGCCACTCCTCGCGCCCGCCGGCGACGCGCTGCCAGAGGGCCTCGAAGGCGCGCTCCGCGCCCGCGTCCACGAACAGGCCGTTGAGCGCGGCGAGCAGCTCGTAGCCCGTGGTCCCGTCCACGTCCCAGTCCTCCGGGAGCGGCTCGGTACCGACGAGCACCTTCTCGACCACGACGTAGAGCGGCCGCCGCGGGAGACGCGACAGCTCCAGCTCCTCGAAGACGCGGTCGAGGAGCGCGGGCTCGAGCGCCGGATCGAGCGCCCCGCCGCGCTGGGCCGCGAGCGCCCGGCAGCGCTCGAGCAGGAACGACGCCTGGAGGCGCCGGAAGTACGCGAACGGGACGTACAGACCGTCGGGGTGATCGATCCTGAGCCCGGTGGCGAGCCCTTCGCGCAGGAGGCCCAGCACCACCTTGTGGGCCTGGGCGAAGACCGCCGGCTCCTCCATCCGGATCGCCGCGAGCCCGTTGACGTCGAAGAACCGCCGGTAGTTGATCTCCTCGCCCGCCACCCGCCAGAAGGCGAGCCGGTATGCCTGCGCGTCGAGCAGCTTCTGGAGGAGGTCGAAGCTGCGCGGGTCGCCCGGGGTGCCGTTGAAGATCCGGATGTTCCCGTCGACGTGGGCGCGGATCGTCTCGTTCTGCTCGCAGAGCGTGGCGAGCCGCCGCTTCGCGACCTCCTTCTCGCGGGCGCGCTCGAGCACCGCGGGCTGCGACGTCTCGGTGCGCGGCGAGAGCTTCTCGAGCGCGGTGCAGATGGACTCGAGATCCTGCACGCCCGCGTCCGACGGGCCGAGGCGCTCCGCGAGCTCCGGCAGGCGGTGGCGGAGCACGAGCGGGACCGAGCGTGGGTTCACCGGGAAGGCGTGGTCGTAGTAGCGGACGAGCAGCGTCCCGCCGTCCCGGCACAGCTTGAGCTCGCCGCGCTCCAGGACGCGACCGAACTGGTCGCCGAGCACCGGCACCAGCACCCGGTACCCGAGCTCGCGCTTGAGCGGGGTCCAGTCCACGTCGAAGGCGCTGGCGTGCAGCGAGGACGGGCCGTTCTCGAGCACGTCCATCCACCACGCGTTGGCGGCGCCGATCCCCATGTGGTTGGGCACGAAGTCGAGGACGAGCCCCATCCCGCGAGAGGTGCACTCGAAGGCGAGGCGCCGGAACGCCTCCTCACCCCCGAGCTCCGGGTTCACGCGGTCGTAGGCGACGACGTCGTAGCCGTGCTTCGAGCCGGGCGCCGCGGCGAGGATCGGCGATAGGTAGACGTCCGAGATCCCGAGCGCGTGCAGGTACGGCACGACGCGCGCTGCGGCGTCGAAGCCGAACCCGGCGTGGAGCTGGAAGCGGTAGGTCGAGCCCGGACGGCGGGTCACCACCTCGCCGCGGGTGATCGCCTGGTTGAGGTCGAGGAGCAGCTCCTCGACCGTCGCCTGCCCCGCCGTCGTCGCCAATGCCGCCGTCCTTTTTGTTTACGGGGCGTGCCGCCCCGCCCCGCCGTCCTGAGCCTGTCGAAGGGCGTCGGGGCCCCACCCCTGCTGCGCGGGGCCCTGCGCCGTGCTCGCCGCTTCGCGGCTGCG
>JAEZXM010000211.1 GCA_023419875.1 Pseudomonadota bacterium
ACGCGGCCCGGCCGCCCCGCCACGTCACCCGGTAGAAGTCGCCGCTGCGGGCCTCGACGGGGAAGGACGAGCCCTGGCGCGCGATCGCCAGCACGGGCGAGCCGGGGCTCGCGCCGCTCCGGAGCGAGGTCCGGGAGGCGCGGACGCGGACCGTGCCGCGCGCCGGTTCCGCGGCCGGCCCGTCCTTCGCGACCCGGAGCGCCAGCTCGTCGGTCACGCCCTGCTCCGTCCGTTCGTCCAGGACCGAAACGCGGATCGGGAGGGTGTCGCTCGTGGACCCGCGCTTCAGCTCCACCTGCATGGTTGCCGAGCGGACCTCGCCCGGCTTCATGGCGCCGAGCACGTCGCGGCCCTTGGTGATGAAGAGCTTGTCGTCGCCCTCGTTTTTGAGGAGGACGTAGGTCTTGTCGCCGGAGACGCCGGTTCCGGCGTTCTTCACGTCGACGCGCACGTCGAAGGTCTCGCCGCGCTGGGGCAGGCCGTCGCCGTTGCCCTCCTTGCGGTCGTCCACCTGGACGCTGAAGGCGAAGGTCGGCCGCGGGACCTCGAGCACGGCGATCGTCGTGGTGAGATCGGGGGGGGCCTTCCCCGCCTCGTCCTCGAACCGGAACACGACCTCGTCGCGGCGCGTGTCGAGCCCGCGCGGCAGCTTCACCGGGACCGTCCAGCTCCGCTTCTCGCCGGGCGCGACGGTGCCGAAGACGAACTCGCGCCGATCGAACAGCCCGTTCTTCTCGCAGCTCGTCCACGCCCGGAGCCGGCGGAAGGGGGCGTCCCCCTTGTTCTCGACCGTCATCGTCCACTGCACCGTGTCCCCGGCCTTCTGCTCGCGCTGGGGCGCGGGCGAGACGGTGACCACCGCCCGCGGGGCGCCCGCAGGCGCGGCGGCGCCGGACCCGGGGGACCAGTCCACTCCCAGCTCCTTGAGCCGCTTCTCCAGCCGCGACGTCTCCTCGGCGGTCCGCTCGGCGACCAGCGCGCGCGCGGCCTCGAGCAGGTGCGGCCGGGTCACGGCGTACGGCGCGCGGCGGATCAGCTCGGCCGCGAACCGGATCTGGTAGTCCTCGATGAACGCGTCCGAATCCGGGTCCTCCTCCTCGAGCTCCTCGAGGCTGAGCTCCGGCCCGCCCTGGTTCGCGGCCTCGCGCTTGAGCTGACGCGCGACCGCGTCCTCTTTCTCGTCGAGGAGGTAGTGCAGCTCCAGGGCGGCGCTCTCGATGGGGGACTGCTTGCGCCCGGGGTCGGCGGCGGCTCCCTTGTCGCCGGTGTTCAGGAAGTGGTGCTCGAGATCCATCTCGCGCTTGGCGCGCGGCGGGGCGAAGACGTTGATCTGCTCCTTGAGCGCGCGGCCGTGGACGAGCATCACGTCGGGGGTGATCCCGGTCTCCTGGATCGAGAGGTCGCCGGGGGTGAGGTACTGGGCGATCGTGAACTTGAGCTGGGGCGGGTTGGGGAGGCCGTGCTCGGGATCGTTGATGTCCTGGAGCTGCTGCACGGAGCCCTTGCCGAAGGTCTGCCGCCCGACGATCAGCGCCCGGCCGTTGTTCTTGAGGGCGCCGGCCACGATCTCGCTGGCGGAGGCGGAGTGGGCGTTCACGATCACGACCAAGGGTACGTCGAGGATGTCGTGGTTCGCGTCGTCCCGCGCCTCGTGCGAGGTCCGCTGGCCCGAACCGACCTGCTTCGCGATCTCTCCCTCGCGGAGGAAGACGTCCGAGACCTGGACGGCCTGTTCGAACAGGCCGCCCGGGTTGCTGCGGAGGTCGAGCACGATCCCGCCGAGGCGGGAGCCGGAGCGCTGGGCGCCGAGGGATCTCAGGGCCTGCCGGAGGTCCTGGTGGGTGTGTCCGGAGAACTCGGAGATCCGCAGATAGGCGACGTCCCCGGCGAGGAGCCGGGCCTGGGTGATGGTCTCGATGTTGATCATCTCGCGGATGATCGGGAGCCGCTTGGGCTCGCTCCCGGGCCGGGACACCGTCACCGACACCTTGGTTCCCGCCGGACCGCGGAGGCGATCGACCGCCTCCTCGAGGTCGAGGTTCACGGTGGAGTGGTCGTCGATGCGGGTGATGACGTCCCGGGCCTTGATCCCTGCACGCTGGGCAGGGGTGTTCTTCAGCACCTTCATCACCCTGAGGTCGCCGTCCTTCAGCCCGATGACGAACCCGACGCCCCCGAACTCCCCGCGGACGCGGACCTTCATCTCCCCCGCCTGCCTGGGCTCGAGGAGCTGGGTGTGCGGGTCGAGCGTGGACAGCATGCCGTTCACCGCTTCGTACTCGATCGCGCGCAGGTCCTGCTTCGCGACGAGGTGGTCCTGCACGAACCCCATCGCCTCGCCGAGCGTCGGCTGGATGGTCCAGATCGAGGTCACGCCGCTGATGTCCAGCTCGCGCTGCGCCTGGCCGACCGTGAGGGTGAGCTTGGGCGACTGGGCATCGCCCTGGACCATCACCTCCGCGACCTTCCGCTCCACGGCCCTGAGCGCGGTCACGAGCATCTCCTTCGGCTTGAACCGGGAGCGGTCGAGGTACTGGTCCTTGAGCGTCATGATCACCGCGGACGCGACCGGGACCTTGTACAGCGGGTAATCGGCGCTCGGCTTTCTCGCCGCCCTCGCGGTCGACGCGGCGCGGGCCGCGGAGACCTCGCCTGCGGCCGCGGGAGCGGCGCCGGTAGGCGGAACCTCCGGCCGCGAGGCCGCGTGGCTCGCGCCGACGCCGACCGAGACGAGCAGGGCGGCAAGGAGGGTGCCGAAGAGCCGGAAGGGGCGGTTCATGTCGAGCCTGTTGCGAGGGGAGCGGGAGGCAAAATGAAAACCCTACGCGTTGTCGGAGGATAGGGCGGTGCGCCTGGGTCGCGCAAGCGGAACGGCCGGCGCGCCGCGTTCCTTCGCCCGAGGGGAACACGGAGCAGGCGAGGAGCCATACCCGGCGCCGGTCTCCGCACGCACTGAACGAACCTGAAGGGTAGCGCCGTGCGGGGGGCGCGGGTACATTGCGCCCGCATGTCGCTCGACGCCCGCAGCGATGAGTCGCCGGCCGTGGGTGGAGTCGAGGACCTGGTGCGCTGGTTCTCGCAGCGTGAGCGGCCGCGCGACGCCTGGAAGGTCGGGCTCGAGCACGAGAAGCTCGCGGTGCTCGCGGGCGAGACCGCGCCGCTCCCCTACGACGGCCCGCGCAGCGTGTCCGCGGTCCTCCGCGCCTTCGCTCGCCGTTACGGCTACGCGACCTTCGAGGAGGACGGCGACATCATTGCCTCGCAGTGCGGGACGCTCACCGTCTCGATCGAGCCCGGCGGGCAGATCGAGCTCTCCGGGAGCCCGTTCGCCGACGTGCACGTGGTGGCGGCGGAGCTGGATCACCACCTCGAGCAGAGTCGAGAGATCGCGGATGAGCTCGGGGTGGCGTTCCTCGCGGCGGGCTATCGCCCGTGGGGCACGCCCGCCACGAACCCGTGGATGCCGAAGCGGCGCTATCTCGTGATGCGCCCGTTCCTCTCGGCGCGGGGGCGGCTCGCGCCGGACATGATGGCGATGACCGGCTCCGGCCAGGTCTCCTACGACTTCTCCTCGCCGCGCGACATGGCGGAGAAGCTCCGGGTTGCCCTCGCGGTCCAGCCGGCGGTCACGGCGATGCTCGCCAACGCGCCGATCGTGGACGGGCGCGACTCGGGGTGGAAGAGCTACCGCGTGAAGGTGTGGGAGGAGGTCGACCCGGCGCGCTCCGGGCTCCTCCCCTTCGCCTTCGAGCGGGGGTTCCTCGACGATCCGTACCGGGCGTACGTGGAGTGGGCGCTCGACGTTCCGATGGTGTTCCTGCGCCGCGGCGGCGACTACCGCGCGACCGGCGGCAGGACGTTCCGAGCCTTCCTCGCCGACGGCCTCGGGGAGGAGCGCGCCACGCTCGCCGACTGGAGCGATCACCTCACGACGCTCTTCCCCGAGGTGCGCGTGAAGGGCGTCGTCGAGCTCCGCGCCGCCGACGCCAACGACCCGGCCCACACGAAGGCGCTGGTCGCGTTCTGGAAGGGCATCCTCTACGACGCCGGCGCGCGCGCGGAGGCGTGGGAGCTCGTGCAATCACTGTCGGTGACGGAGCGGCGCGCGCTCATGCGCGCCGCCGGGCAGGAAGGGCTCTCGGCGCGGCTCCCCGACGGCCGTACGCTGGCGGAGCTGGCCCGCGCTGCGGTCGAGGTCTCGTCCCGCGGGCTCTGCCGGCAGCACTGCTGCGGCCAGCGCGGGGAGGACGAGCGGGTCTGGCTCGAGCCGCTCCGCGCCCGCGCCGAGAGCGGCCGGAGCCCCGCTGACGACGCGCTCGAGGCGTGGCGGCGCGGCGGGGACGCGGCGCTGCTCGAGCGGTTGCGGGTGGCCTGAGCGGCGCGCCCCGAGGCGGTCGGGTCCTCGAAAAGCCGCTGCGGCGCTTGACGGGTCGGGCTCGATCCCGGACCCTCTCCGGGTGCAAGCGCCGTCGTTCGCGGCGGCGGCCCGGAGGACCACATGGATCGGCGACAGTTCATCGGCTCGACGGCGGCGGCGGGTGCGCTCCTGGCGCTCGGGGACGCGGGCAAGGCGCTCGCGGCGGGCGGCGCCCCGGATCTCGTGGCGGTGAAGGGCGGCGAGCCGGGCGCGCTCTTCGACCGCGCCATCCAGGAGCTCGGGGGGATGAAGGCCTTCGTGAAGAAGGGCCAGAAGGTGCTGGTGAAGCCGAACATCGGCTGGGACGTGGAGCCGGAGCGGGGCGGCAACACCAACCCCGCGCTCGTTGCACGGATCGTGGAGCAGGCTCTGGCGGCGGGGGCGAAGGAGGTCTGGGTCTTCGACCACTCCTGCGACGATGGCCAGCGCTCCTACAAGACGAGCGGCATCGAGGCGGCGGCGAAGGCCGCGGGCGCGAAGGTGGCGCCGAGCTGGGCGGAGGGCGCGTACCAGCTCCAGCAGTTCGACACGGACACGCTCATCAACGCCAAGGTGCACGAGCTCTTCCTCCAGGCCGACGTCTTCATCAACGTCCCCGTCCTGAAGCACCACAGCTCGAGCCAGCTCACCATCGGGTTGAAGAACCTCATGGGCGTGGTCTGGGACCGCGGCCGCTGGCACGCGAGCGGTCTCAGCGCGTGCATCGCCGACTTCGCCGGGTTCCGGAAGCCCGACCTCACGGTGGTGGACGCATACCGGGTCATGATGCGGAACGGGCCGCGGGGCCGTGGCCTCGAGGACGTGGTGGAGATGAAGACCCAGATCCTGTCGCGGGATCCCGTCGCCGCGGACGCCGCCGCGGCCAAGCTCTTCGGCCTGGACGCGAAGGAGGTGGTGCACATCGACCTCGCCGCGACAGCCAAGCTCGGCCGGATGGACCTCGACAAGCTCGACATCCGGCGCCTGACGATCTAACGGGGGCTGCGCCCCCGCCCCACGAGCACAGCTCGTGGGGCCCCACCCCTGCTGCGCGGGGCCCTGCGCCGTGCTCGCCGCTTCGCGGCTGCG
>JAEZXM010000230.1 GCA_023419875.1 Pseudomonadota bacterium
CCAGGGGGCCTGCGCCGCGGTAGTCGGCCGCGAGCCGCGAGGGCGTGTACGCCGTTCGCCAGCGCGCCGACAGGAGGGCATGGGCCTCTTTCCAGCGGCCGGCGTCGAGCGCCTCCACGAGCCGTCCGAGCACGGCGGCCGGGTCCTGGACCTCCGGCCCCTCGCCCACGCCGGGCCCACCGGGGCGCGCCCCGTCGCTCGCGCACGCCAGGGAAGCCGCCAGGGCCGCGCCGAGGACCGCCCGCCGGATCGTCGAGGTGGTCATGCGGCTTCGATTACACCATCCCGACGGCCGGCGCACGCGGTAGGCTCTCGCCGTGGGTCCCGGCGCGGGCTCGCGGGTCGGAGGAACGAGAATGCGGGTGCTGCGGCTGGAGAACGGGCACGTCGAGTGCGGAGGGCAGGAGCTCGCCGGCCCTGGAGCGCCGCTGTGGATGGATCTTCCCCCCTCCCCCGAGAACCTCGCCTTCCTCGCCGACAGGTTCCAGTTCCACCCCCTGGCGCTCGAGGACTGTGCCCACGAGGACCAGCGGGTGAAGTTCGAGCAGTACGAGGGGCATCTCTTCATGGTCGTGCACAGGATGATGCCCGCCCCGGACGACTCCGAGATCTGGCCCAAGGAGCTGCACGTCTTCCTGACCCCGGAGGCGCTGGTCACGGTCCACTCGACCCCCATCGCCGAGGTGGACCGCGTGTTCGAGCGGTGCCAGCGCGAGGCCAACCTGTTCGCGCGCGGCCCGGACTTCGCGCTGTACCTCCTCTTCGACGCGCTCGCCGACGTGCACTTCGCGCTCGTGGACGCGCTCTCCACCGAGGTCGAGGAGCTCGCCGACGAGGTGCTCGCCCGCGAGAACCCCTCCGGCCAGGAGGACCTGCTCGACCGGATCATCCTCGCCCGGCGGCGGCAGTCCGTGCTCCGCAAGCGGCTCGCGCCGCAGCGCGAGGTGTTCGCCACGCTGGCGCGCCCCGGCCTCCCCGGCGTGAAGCGCACGAACGCCGTCTACTTCCGCGACGTGGTCGACCATGCCGTCCGGCTCACCGAGGAGGTGGACACCGAGCGCGACCTCCTCGCCTCGGCGCAGGACGCCCACCTCTCGCACGTGAACAACCGCCAGTCGGCGGTCATGGCCCGGCTCACCCTCATCTCGACCATCTTCCTGCCCCTCAACTTCCTGGCCGGGTTCTTCGGGATGAACCTGGAGATCATCCCCCCGCACGCCGCCGTCCCGCTCGTGCTCGGGTCGATGGTCACGCTGCCGGTGGTGCTGTACCTCGTCTTCCGCAAGAAGCGCTGGCTGTAGCGGCAGCGCCGCTCACGTCATCGGCACGATCTCCGCGCCGGCGTCCCGGCGCAGGACCCGCACCTCGCCCTCCTCGCCCTCGCGCCCGTCCACGGCGACCTCCAGGTCGAGGAACCGGCGCACCACCTCGGCGTTGGTGAGGAGGTGCGGCGTCACCTCGCTCGCCGTGTAGCGCACCGACGGCACCACCCCCGGCGGGCTGGGCGGGTATCCCGCCACGGCCAGGGCCGCCGGGACGAGGAGCTGATCGGCGAGGTGGCGATCCACTGCTGCGCCGCGGGAGAGGTATGCGCGGAAGCCGTCGACGGCCATGTCGGCGGTGTCCTCCGGGGAGCGCTCTCGCGCGGTCACCGCGCCGTGGCCCGCCCGCGTACGCTCGAAGGTGGAGACGATGAGCACGTGGCCGCCCTTCGAGCCGCGCGCCGGCACCGGGACCCGCTCCGCCTGGGCGGCGATCCCGTGATCGCGGAGCCGCCGCAGCGCCCGCGCCGCCTGCCGGTCGGCCATGTCGTACCCGAGCCCGCCCACCATCGAGACCACGTCGACCTCCAGCAGCGTGCCGCGGTTGCGAAGGTCGAGCGGCGGCAGCGGCGACGCGGGCTCGATGCGGGCGGTGAACTCTCCGCCACCCTCGGGGTAGAACCCCGCCGCCTGGAGCTCCATCGAGACCCGGAACCCCAGCCGCGCCACGGCCGGAGCCCAGACCAGGGCCAGGTAGTGGAAGCTCGGCGCGTGATCCTGGTGCGTCCCGCCCCGGAGCGTGACCACGGAGCCGCTCCCCGCGAGCGCGAGGGGCCAGCAGACGGTCTGCAGCAGGAGCGGCGTGGATCCGGCGGTGCCGATGTCGAAGGCCCATTCGCCGGCGCGGGGGCGCGCGCGGGGCGTGAACTCGAGCCGTTTCGACCCCACCTCGTCACCGGCGAGCTTGCCGTTCACGATCCGGGCGACGGCGCGCGCGGCCTCGCGGTGCTGCGGCCGGAGGCCGGCCTTCAGCCGGTTCGCGCGGATCCGGTCGATGGCGAAGGGCCGGCCGGTCACGGCCGCGATCGAGAGGGCCGTCCGCAGGATCTGTCCCCCGCCTTCGCCGACGCTTCCGTCGATCTCGAGCGGGGGCAGGGAAGGCGCTGGCACCGGGCCAATCTAGTGCGTCTGCGCCCTTCCTCCGACCCCTGTTTGCGAGCGCCGAGTGCCGGCGGCCCGGCCAGGGCCGGCTTCGAAAGGCCACGTCCCCCGGCGGGACGGCCGCTCAACCGCTGGTACCCGCGGAGGAAATGGCGGCGCCCGGCGAGCCGCCCTCCGCGTCAGATGAGGACGAACCCTTCCTCGGTCCAGCGCGCACGGCCGCTCCGGATCGCATCGAGGTTCTCCACCCGCTCCTCCGGGAGCTCCGCGACGATCTCGAGCGCTCGCCTTGTCCCTCGGCGCACGCAGGTCGGCCGTGGCGGGTATCTCCCCACGGCGGCGCGCCGGTCAGCGCTGCCGGCTCGGCCCCGAGGGCAGCTTGGCCAGCGCCTCCACCGCCGCCTTGCGGACGCGGCCGTAGTAGTCGCTCCGCAGCGCCTCGAGCCGCTCCGCGGCGGGCTCGTGCCGGAGCAAGGCCAGCCCGCGCGCCGCGGCGGCGCGGATCTCGGACCGGTCGCTCGTGAGCTCGCGCGTCAGGGCGGCGGCTGCGGCGGGTCCGCCGATCTGCGCGAGCGCCTCGACGACCTCGACGCGGCCGGAGGTGCTCCGGTC
>JAEZXM010000507.1 GCA_023419875.1 Pseudomonadota bacterium
CCACACCCCAGAGGATGGTGGGAGCGGCTCCGCACTTCTTGACCTTGGAGGGGCAGGTGGGAGCGCGCGATGAGGCGGGCCCCGGAATGGACTCGGCCGCCCGTGCCGGTATGATCACCCCCTCGGAGCACCCGCATGAACATCACTCCCCTCGACATCACCCAGAAGAACTTCCGGCGATCGTTTCGCGGCTACGCCCCCGAGGAGGTCGAGGCCTTCCTCTCGCTGGTCGCCGTGGAGTTCGAGGCGCTGGTGAAGGGCGTCAACGCGCTCCGGGAGGCGGGCCAGCGCAAGGACGACGAGCTGGCCGAGCACCGGGGCCGCGAGCGCACGCTCCAGGAGACGCTGGTCACCGCCCAGAGGGCCTCCGAGGACATTCGCGACGCGGCCCGCAAGGAGGCGGAGATCACCATCTCCGACGCCGAGCTCCAGGCGGAAAAGATCGTCCAGGGTGCGCACGCGCGGTTCCTTCGGATCGTGGACGACATCAACGAGCTGAAGCGCCAGCGGGTGCAGTTCGAGGCCGGCGTCCGGATGCTGATCGACAGCCACCTCAAGCTGCTCGAGGCGTTCGGCGAGACCGGCCGCGAGGAGGGCGTGCAGTTCATCCCCGCGGCGCGGAAGCGGCTCGGCGGCGAGGACGGGTGAGCCCCTCCGGGCTCAGTGCGCCTCCGCCCAGCTCCGCCCGCTCCCCACCTCGATCTCGAGCGGCACGGCCAGCGACGCCGCGGCGGCCATCTCGCGCCTCAGGATCTGCTGCACCGGCTCCACACCGTCCTCCGCGACCTCGAGCACGAGCTCGTCATGCACCTGGAGCAGGAGGAGCGCGTCCGGCCGCTCCCGGCGGAGCGCCTCGTGCACGCGGATCATGGCGATCTTCACGATGTCCGCCGCGGTCCCCTGGATGGGCGTGTTGATCGCGGTCCGCTCCGCGGCCATCCGGAGCTGCGGGTTGCGCGAGAGGATCTCGGGCATGGCCCGGACCCGGCCGAACAGCGTCCGGGACTCGCCGTGCTTGCGGGCGTCGGCGACCGCCTGGTCCACGTACTTCTTCACGCCGGCGTACCGCGCAAAGTACCGCTCGATGATCGCCTGGGCCTCTGCCGCCGGCAGGTCGAGGCGCTGCGAGAGCCCGTACGCGGAGAGGCCGTAGGCGATGCCGAAGTTGAGCATCTTCGCCACGCGCCGCATCTCCGGGCTGACGAGGCCGGGCGCGACGCCGAACGTCTCGGCGGCGGTCCTGGTGTGGATGTCCTCGCGGTTCCGGAACGCCTCGAGGAGCGCGGGGTCCTCCGAGTAGTGCGCCAGGATCCGCAGCTCGATCTGGGAGTAGTCCGCGGAGACGAGCCGGCGGCCCGGAGGCGCGACGAAGGCGGCCCGGATCCGGCGCGAGAGCTCGGTGCGGACGGGGATGTTCTGGAGGTTGGGATCGGTGGAGCTGAGCCTCCCGGTGGCCGCGCCCGCCTGGTGGAAGGTGGTGTGGATGCGGCCGTCCGATCCGACGAGCTGGGGGAGCGCGTCCACGTAGGTGCTCTTGAGCTTCGAGAGCGCGCGGTGATCGAGGATGAGGCGCGGGAGCGCGTGCTGTTCGGCCAGCTTCTCCAGCACCTCCTGGTCGGTGGAGGGGCCGGTCTTGAGCCGCTTCACCACCGGAAGGTTCAGCTCCTCGAAGAGCACCTGCCCGAGCTCGCGCGTCGAGGCGACGTTGAACGGGTGGCCCGCGACCTCGTGGATCTTCACGAGGAGCCCGTCCATGGCGCTCCCGAACTCCTCGCTCATGCCCGCCATCGCCCCGCGATCCACGGCGATCCCCGCGCGCTCCATCTCCACGAGCACCGGCACGAGCGGCCGCTCGACCTCACGGTACAGGGCGAGGACCCGCTCCTCGTCCAGGACCTGGAGCAGCTTCCGGGCGAGGTCGGGGAGCGCCGCCGCGCTCGCGGCGCACCACTCCGCCGCCCGCTCGACCTCGACGCCCTCGATCGGGACCCGCTCGGACTTCCGCGCCCCGTCCCCACCGCTCGGGTCGCGCGGAAGGTCCGTCGCGATCCGCTCGCGCGCGACGTCGCCGAGCGCGTGCTCGCGGCGCGTGGGCAGGAGGAGCCGGCTCGCGAGCTCCGTATCCACCCCCGGCCCGCGCCAGGCGAGGCCCATGCCCGCCATCGCGTGGACCGCCGCCTTGAGATCGTGCGCGTGCTTCTCGACCTCGCCGCCCTCCCCGGCTTCGATGAGCGGGCGGAGCGCCTCCCGGGCCTCCTCGCGCGCCAGCGGCCGCGGGGCGCCGAGGTAGTGGTGCGCGAGCGGCACGTAGAATGCGCGCCCGCCGCCCGCGAGCCCCAGGCCGACGAGCAGGTCCGTGCGCGGAGCCTCCCCGGCGAGGACCGGCCGGACGCCCACCCCTCCCGAGCTCGCCCCCGCGCCGGCGAGAAAGCGCACCGCCTCGTCCAGCGCGGCTCGATCCAGGACGATCTCGACCTTCTCCGCGCGCGCGGTCGGCGGCGGCGCGGGCAGATCCTTGAGAAGCCGCGAGAACTCGAGCTCGCCGAAGAGCGCCCGCGTCCGGGCCTCGTCCGGCGGCTGCCGGCCGAACGACTCCGGTGCGTAGGGCAGCTCGAGATCGCAGCGGAGCGCGACCAGCCGGCGGTTGAGCCGGATCCGGTCCGCCGCCTCGGCGATCTTCGCCTTGAGCTTCTCGCCGCCGCGCGAGACCGCCTTCGGGATCTCGTCCAGCCGCCGGAGCAGCTCCTCCACCGTCCCGAAGTGCCGCACCAGCGCGGCCGCGGTCACCTCGCCCACCCCCGGGATGCCCGGCACGTCGTCGATCTTGTCGCCCAGGATCGCCATGTACTCGAGCACCTGGTCCGGGCGGATCCCGAGCTTCTTCTCCACCTCCGCCGGCCCCGTCCACCCGCCGCGGCCGCTCGCCTCGGCCATCGGGTCGTAGAGGGTGATCCGGTCGTTCACGAGCTGAGCGAAGTCCTTGTCGCCCGTCACGACCACCACCTGCCAGCCCATCGCGTACGCGCGGCAGGCGAGCGTGCCGATGACGTCGTCGGCCTCGACTCCCTGCTCCTCCACGACCGGGACCCGCAGCGCCCGGGCGACGTCGCGGACCAGAGGGAACTGGATCTTGAGGTCGTCCGGAGCCTCGGGGCGGCTCGCCTTGTACCCGGGATCGAGATCGTTCCGGAACGTCTTCCGGGCGGCGTCGAACACGAGCGCCACGTGCGTGGGCTCGCGCTCGCGAAGCGCCTTGAGCAGCATCGTGGTGAAGCCGTAGACGGCGTGGGTCGGGAGCCCCTTCGTCGTCGTGAGGGGCGGGAGCGCGTGGTAGGCGCGGAAGATGAAGCCGGAGCCGTCGACGAGCGTCAGGGTGGGCATTCGCCCCGCACGATAGCGGCGCGGGCCGACACGAGCAGCGGAAATGCGGCGAGCGGGGCGGACCGCCCCCAGTTCACCTCAACACGCAGCGGATCCGCTCCGCACAGATGAAGTACTCGTCGCCGTCCTCGACCCGGCGGCGGTCCACCCGAGCGCGGCGAAACCAGGTCCCGTTCGCCGACTGGAGGTCCTCGATCGCCCAGCCGTCGCCGTCCTTGACGATCGCGGCGTGCTCCCGGGAGACCTTGCCGCTGTCGATGACGAGGTCGCAGTGGCGTCCGCGGCCCACGAGGAACCGCTCCACCCGGACCGGCAGCTCGCTCCCGTCCTCCCGGACGACGACGAGCTCGTGGGCCCGATCCTCGGTCGGCCGCGCCGGAATGGGCGGAGGCGCCTCGCGAGCGCGCGCCTCCTGCTCGAGCCGCGCGGCGGTCTCCAGCACCTGCTCGGCGACGGCCCGCTGCCCGCTGCCGGGTTCCGGGACCGGCGCCGAGGGATCCCGCTGCGGCTCGGGGGCGCCCGCGGGCAGGAGATACCCGTTCAAGCGGGCGAAGACGTGCATCGCCTCGTTGACGAGGGACTCGCGGTCGGAGCCCATCTCCTCGGCCATGCGGCCGTAGAGCTCCCAGAGGTGATCTGCCAGGGCCACGTCGCGGACGGACTTCACGCCACCTCCCACACTGTACGTGAGAGGTAACGTTACCAGACGCTCGGCGGCGCAAGGAAGGCCGGCGGGCTCACCTCAGGACGCGGGTCCCACCGTTGCCTTCCGAGGGGGAGAGGTCCAGCACCAGGTTCCCTACATGGGGGACGAAGAATCGGTACCGATCGCCCGTGCGCTCCCAGGTCGTGTCCGCGCTGCGATCGAACCAGGCGCCGCCGGTCGGCAGCGTGGCCGGACCGTCGTTGCCGCCGCCCCCCCAGCGCGATGCGGGCACCCGTCCGCTCCGCGTGTTGAAGGTCACGCGGGTACCCCGGACCAGGATCTTCGGCGTGGTCGACACCGGGACCTCGCGCCAGCCCACGGAGAAGGCCAGCGCCGGGCCCTCGGGAGGAGGGAACAGGGCGCCGGGATCGCCCGGCCTCACGAAGCCCGGGAAGTTGTTCGCGCAGTACCCGCCCGTTGCACTCCCGCCCTCATTGCACGCCACCGAGGTGAGGTGCAGACGCCGGGCGCGCCGGGCGATCGCCGCCCGCTCGCAGGTGGTCCGGCACGCGCCCGCGCAGTCGGGATCCGAGGAGAGGAGGGTCGTGCACTCCTGGACCAGCGTCGCCTCGTTCTCGTTCGTGAAGGCGAACGACGGGACGGCACCCGGGTGCGTCGGGGTGGAGACCGCGCGCCCCGCGTAGCCCGTGAGGGCGCCGGCCACGACGAACTCCTCGTTGCCCGCGGTCCCGCTCCCCGCCCGGATCCGCGCCAGGCGAGGGCCGTTCTGCAGCAGGTCCCAGCACTGCGCGTTGGTCAGGAGTGTCCAGGGGCCGCGCTGTTGGTCTTCGCAGGCCGTCGCGCCTCCCCTCGCCCACGGGACGCAATCGCCCTTCTGGACGACGAGCGAGCCGCCGGGGTGAGCGCCGTCCGGGCGCTCGATGGCGACGATCTTCCCCTCGATGGGCGGCTCTTCCAGCGCGCCGAGGGTGTCGGGGCACTCCGGCGTGTCGCTGCCGCTCGACCCGTCCGTCCAGAACTCGACGATGTCACCGACGCGCACGCCTCGGATCGGATCGTGGACGTTCACGATCTGTGTCGCGGTCGTCCCGCCCGGCGGAACGATCTGGAACGACACCCTGAGGTTCTCGCCCCCCGCAGCCTCGACCTGGACGGCGCGCGAGGACGCGAAGTCCGGCAGGTAGCCCTGGAACGTCACCGTCCACTGGTCGGTCGCGGTGAATCCCGGCGTGAGCACGACCTGCGTGCCCGCGGAGGTGCCCGGATCCCATTCCGGCGCCCCGTCCTTCGTCCCGTAGAACCCGAGCTGCGGCACGAGGGTGGAGCTCGGCAGGAACGAGAAGACGCCCGCCCCGGACGTCGGCGAGAGCTCGAGCACGCTGCTCGGCGTCTCCCAGCGGGCGAGATCCGCGAAGTAGCTCCGGCCGTCCTCACTGGGCAGGAGGAGCACGCCGGTGGTGAGGCGGGACGGGCTGAGCGGAGCGATGAGCATCGCCTCGGCGGGCGGCTCGCCGGCCTGATCGCTCGAGGGAGGGTTCGCCGCGGGCTGCCCGACGATCATCGCCAGCGGGCGCGAGGGCAGCGTGATCGGAGCGAGATCCTCGGCGGGCCGCCAGGGGTCCGCGAGCACGGTCCCGGCGACCGGATCGAGCACCGCGATGCCGCAAGCGACGGAGGTGCGGGGCCCGCACGCGGCGGGGTCGCGCCAGGCGTAGACCCGGTGCACGGGGGTCGCCTGGAAGTCACCGGCGAGGTCGCCGGCCTCGATCGGCGTGGCCTGGTCGTAGGCGCCGACGGCCGTGAGCGCGCGCTCGCGCAGCGTGAAGGCGGCGACGAGCCGGGTGGGGGCGCGGGCGGCGATCGCGCGCGGCGTCCAGCTCGCCGGCGCAGGGCGCATGTCGAGCTGGGCCACGCCCATCACGCTCGAGGGCGGGATGGGATCGAGCGTGGCTGCATAGACGAACCGGAGATCTCGCGGATCCACGGCGAGGGAGAGGGCGTCGAAGCCGACGTTCCGGACGATCGCCGGACCGACCGCGGCAGCGGACCCGCCGGCCTCGGGATCTCCGCTCCATGCATACTCGACGACCGCGACCTGACCGCCCGCCAGCGCGGCGATGACGCGCACGCGGTCGGGCTCGACCTGCACGTCTTCCCCGGAGCCGGTCACGACCGGCGCCGCGACGAGCGCGAGCACCTCCCCGCCGACGTCGACCGGATCCTCGTCCGCCAGGCCGGGTCCGACCGCCGGGACCGGGCTCGTGTCCCTCCAGGTCCGGATGAGCTGAACCTCGCTCGAGCCCGCCGAGACCACCGCGAGGAGGCTCGGCCGCGGCCGCGGATCGCCGCTCGGAGGCTGGAACCTCGCCGACGCGAGGAACGCCGGGCGCGGCGCGGGCAGCGGGATCGAAAGCGGCCGGAGGAGGATCGGGGCCGACACCGGGCGATCTTGCACGGCGTCGAACATGATCAGCTCGTCCTGCGCGCTGTTGGCGACCGCTGCGTACGGCCAGAGCGCGTCGTGACGGTCCGTGTACCCGTGGAAGATCGCGAGGGCGCTCGGCTGAGAGAGCCTCATGCTCGGATCGGACGAGCCGCGGTTGCAAGCGGCGAGCAACACCGCGAGCGCGAGCAGGCGATGGCGCTTCACGGCGCCCTCCCGAGGCGGAGGTACGGGGCCGCCGTGTCGGCGGGGTCCGGGCCCGCGTGGACGACGTACGCCGCGCCGGGGTCGGCGATGGGAATGTCCACCGCGCTCACCCAGTGATCCTCGTACGACGCCACGTACACCCGTACGTTGCCGTTCCCCATGTCCCTGCTCGTGAGCCCGGAGGGCATGTGGCCGACCTCGGGCACCCCGCTCGCCAGCCGCCCGATCACCTTCGCCACCGCCCCCGTCTCGTCGTCGTAGATCCAGACCACGTCGTCGGTCACCGCTGCCGTCACCACGATGTCGCCCTGCGGGCGATCGATCACGAGCACCTCGCCGGCGATCCTCCCGATGTCCACGTCGTCGATCCACCGCGCCTCGACCCCGCCCAGCCCCGACTCGGCCAGCTCCAGGACGACCAGCTTCCCGCCGATGTCGTTCGCGGGCCGCTGCTCGATCAGGCGCGCGAGGTCTGCGTCGTACAGGCGGACCGAGACATACATCCGCCGGCAGCTCACGCCGCCGAACACGCACGGGCGCTCCTCGCTGGAGAGGGCGATCGCGTTGGGCTCCGCGCCGGCCAGGTGCGCGGAGAGGTCGATCCCCGCGATCTCCACGCGGCAATGGCCCTGCGAGCCGTCCTGGACGCCGTCGGAGGTCGGCTTGCAGCCGCCGCCGATGTCGATCCAGCGGATCGGCGCGCGAAGCTCGTGCTCACGCGTCGTGAAGTACAGCCGGTCCCGATCGCGGTCCCACGCGAAGCTCCGGGCCGCGCCGTCGCCCGTGAACACGCGGACCACCGGCGGCGGGAACGTGTTCGAGGAGAGATCGAGCTGGGCGAGGTAGCCTCGCTCGTCGGTCCCGCGCTGGAAGCTCACCCAGGCCCGGGCCTTCCGGTCCGATCCACATGTGAGCGCCGCCTCGTACGGATGCGCGGCGCCGGCGATCGGCAACCTGACCTGGAGCGTCTCCGTTTCGCCAGGGGAGAACGGCAACTCGACGAAGTGCAGCGACTCCTCCGAGCGCCCCGGGACCATGGCGAACGGCGCGGCGACCGGGAGCTCGGGGAGATCGCACCCTGCGGCCTCCTCGGAGGTCACGAGCCGCAGCTTCCCCGCCAGGTACGGCAGCGGCGCCCCGCCCACGATCGCGCCCGAGTCCTGGTCGAGCCCAAGGATGGACCCGCCCTCGAACGCGAGGTCCTGGTCCGCGTTCACGACCAGGAGCTGACCGCCGGAGAGGGCGAGCCACGCGGGATAGTGGAGCTGGTCGAGCGGCGCGGCCGGTCGATCGGCGCCCCTCGCGCAGGCGAGCAGGAGCGCGAGCGTCAGGGGGAGCGGGCGGGAGAGGAGCTGGTGCACGAGGCGGGGCGAACCGTAGCTTCGAGGATCGAGCGCGGTCAAGGGCATGAGGGAGCGGTTCAGGCCGAGGGCCCGGCCGGCAGCTCGGCCTGGATCCGGCGGAAGTCGGCGACGTCCTGGAAGAGGGCGCCGACGCGCTTGAGGAGACCGAGCCGGTTGGCGCGGAGCCCCGGGTCGTCTGCCATCACCAGCACGTCGTCGAAGAACCGGGCCACGGCGGGCTCGAGGGTTGCGACGTTCCGGAGCACCGCCGGGTAGTCCCGGGCGGCGCGCCGCGCGTTCACCTCCTGCTCGACCCGGAGGAGCTCGGCGTGCAGGTGCCGCTCGGCGTCGTCGGCGAGCAGGGCCGCGTTCACCTCCGCCCCCGCGCCGATGCCGGCCTTCTCCTGGATGTTGGCGACCCGCTTGAACGCCACGGCGAGCGGCGTGAAGTCCGGCCGCGCCTTCACCTGCGCGAGCGCCTCCAGGCGCCGGCGCGCGTCCACCACGTCGTCGAAGCCCGCGGCGAGGACCGCCTCGACGAGGTCGGCCGGGTGCTCCTCGCTCCAGAGCGCGCGCACACGGCCCCGGACGAAGTCGAGCACCTGCGCAGCCACGGCCTTCCGGTCGGCGGCGAGCTTCACGCCCGAGAGCGTGTCGAGGGTCCGGTCCACCGCCTGCGAGAGCGACAGGTGGTAGCCGCGCGTGAGGAGGATGCGGAGGATGGCGATCGCCGCCCGCCGCAACCCGTACGGATCGGCCGCGCCGGTGGCCTTCTCCCCCACCCCGACGATGCCCACGAGCTGGTGCAGCCGATCGGCGAGGCCGACGATCGCGCCGAGGTCGCCCCTGGGCATGACCTCGGAGGCGCCGATCGGCCGGTAGTGGTCCTCGATGGCGTCGGCGATCTCGGGGCGCTTGCCCTCGAGCCGGGCGTAGTGCGCGCCCATGATCCCCTGCAGCTCGGGGAACTCGCCCACCATCCCGGTGTTGAGATCGACCTTGGCGAGCCGGGCCACCTCGGCCAGATCGGCGAGCAGGCCCTCCTTGCCGAGCGCGCGGGCGAGCGCCTCGGCCACGGCGCCGATGCGGCCGACGCGGTCGAGCTCGCTGCCGAGCCTGGCCAGATACGTCCGGCGGGCGAGGTCGGGGACACGGTCGTCGAGCTTCCGCTTGCGGTCCTCCTCGAAGAAGAACCGCGCGTCGGCGAGCCGCGCCCGGAGCACCCGCTCGTAGCCGTGGCGCGCGACCTTCGCATCCTTCACAGCCGTGGCCGAGACGGCGACGAAGCGGTTGGCGAGCTTCCCCTCCCCGTCCACCACCGCGAAGTACCGCTGGTGGTTCCGCAGCTCGGAGATGACCACCTCCGCCGGCAATTCCAGATTCGACCGCTCGAACTCGCCCGCGATCGCCGTCGGCTCCTCCACGAGGTAGAGCACCTCATCGAGGAGCGCCGGGTCGGACCGGATCGCTCCGCCCGCGGCCCTGGCGGCCTTCTCCAGCGTCGCGTGGAGGGCGGCCCGCCGCTCCGCCGGATCGACGAGCACGTGCGCCTTCCGGAGCCTGGTGACGTAGTCCTCGGGCGTGCCGGCGAGGGGGATCGCTTTGGGCGCGAGGAAGCGGTGGCCGAAGGTGACCGCGCCGGAGCGGAGCTCTCCGTGGCGAACGTCGAGCTTCCTCCCGCCGTGGAGCGCGGCGATCCACCGGACCGGCCGGGCGAAGGTCACCTCGTCCCAGCGCGAGCGCATCGCCTTCCGGAAGCGGATGCCGCCGACGAGCCTTTCCAGCATTCCCGGCAGCACCTCGCCCGCGGGCTTCCCCTGCTCGACCTTGGTGACCGCGAGCCGCTCGCCCTTGGGCGTCGACGCGCGCTCGAGCGCGGAGACCTCCACGCCCTGGCTCCGCGCGAAGCCGATCGCCGCCGGGGTCGGATTGCCGTCCTTGTCGAACGCCTGCGCGACCGGGGGCCCGAAGGCCTGGCTCTGCGCGTCCGTCTGGCGCGGGGCCACGGCGCGGGCCCAGACGGCGAGGCGCCGGGGCGTGCCGACGGCCTTCACCTCGCCGTGCGCGAGCCGCGCCTCGTCGAGCGCCTTGGCGAGATCGGCCTCGAGCTGCTGGAGCGCGGGCGGGACGAAGCCGGCGGGGATCTCCTCGGCGCCGATCTCGAGGAGGAGGTCGGACGAGCCCTGGGCCTTCTTCGCCGCGGGGCGCTTCGCCTTCGGCGTCTTCTTCACTGGGCTCATCGCGCCTCCCGGGCCGCACGAGCCGCCTCGACCGCGGCCGCCCGTTCACCTTCGGGCAACAGCGGGAACCCCAGCGCCTCACGCATGTCGAGGTACCCGCGGGCGCAGGCGTGGGCGAGCGCCCGGACGCGGCCGATGTATGCGGCGCGCTCGGTCACGCTGATCGCGCCGCGCGCGTCCAGGTTGTTGAAGGTGTGGGAGCACTTCAGGCAGTAATCGTACGCCGGCAGCGGCAGCCCCTCGCCGATGAGCCGCTTGCACTCCGCCTCGTAGGTCTCGAACAGGCCGAAGAGCATCTTCGCGTCCGACTTCTGGAACGAGTACGTGCTCATCTCCACCTCGTTCCGGTGGAACACCTCGCGGTAGCGGACGCCCTTCACCCACTCCACGTCGAAGACGTTCTCCACGTCCTGCAGGTACATGGCGATCCGCTCGAGGCCGTACGTCAGCTCGGCCGCGACGGGCTTCACCTCGAAGCCGCCCGCCTGCTGGAAGTAGGTGTACTGGGTGATCTCCATCCCGTCGCACCAGACCTCCCAGCCGAGGCCCCAGGCGCCGAGCGTCGGGCTCTCCCAGTCATCCTCGACGAACCGGATGTCGTGCGCGCGCGGATCGATCCCGATGGCCCTCAGCGAGCCGAGGTAGATCTCCTGCACGTCGGGCGGGTTGGGTTTCAGAATGACCTGGAACTGATGGTGCTGGTACAGACGGTTTGGGTTCTCTCCGTACCGGCCGTCGGCCGGGCGCCGCGACGGCTCCACGTAGGCGACGTTCCAGGGCTCCGGCCCGAGCACGCGCAGGAAGGTCGCGGGGTTCATCGTCCCGGCGCCGACCTCCTGGTCGTAGCCCTGGGCGAGGATGCAGTTTCGCCCCGCCCAGTAGGCCTGGAGCTTCAAGATCAGGTCCTGAAAGTACACACGCGCCTCCGCGAGCGAAGTCGGCACCGTAGGGCCGTAAGGCCGCGGTGTCAAACGGAGATTCGCCGCGCCGGGACGCGGCTCAGCCCTCCAGCACGGGGCCGACCTCGTCGAGAAAACGCCTCGCCGAAAGCGTTCTTCCCAGGTGGTGCGACACGAAGGCGCCGAGGGCGTCCCGCAGCTCGTGCCCGACGGGAGCGTCGATGGGCTCCGCCCCGGCGGAGGCGAGCGTCCCG
>JAEZXM010000480.1 GCA_023419875.1 Pseudomonadota bacterium
GCGGCGCAGTCGTCCCGCCGCGCCGCCGCGATGCGGGCGCTCGTGGAGGAGATGCGGGAATCCGGCTTCACCCCGCACCGCGTCTGGTTCGCGGTGCGCCGGTTCCAGCGCTGGCTGGAGGTGAACCCGCAGGCCACGGTCGAGGCGCGGGGCAAGATGCTCGGGGAGCTGTGGGGCACGTACCGCCTGTCGGAGGTCGAGGCGGCGTGGCCCGACACCCGGGTCCGGTTCTTCCGCCACACGGTGTTCGCGCGCGCCCGCATCGCGGCGGCGCGGCGGGACGACTGCGCCGCCTCCTCGAGCAGGACGACCCCGCGGTCGAACCCGACCGCCTCGACCGCGGCCGCGAGCAGGATCCGCTCGTCCGCCTCCGAGGCCAGCTCCGGCCGGCTCGCCAGGATCCGCTCCACGAAGGCGCGCTGGAACCGGTCCAGGACCTCGTCGAGCGAGGCGCACGGCGAACGGTCCGAGACGGACACGAGCCGGGCGCCGGTCTGGTAGTCGTGCGAGGGGATGATGAAGGCCGAGGGCGACGGTTCCTGCAACGCGAGCCGGCGCTGGCTGCGATCCCAGAAGCGGACGTGCAGCTCGGCCGCGCTCCAGACGAGGAAGGGCCAGAGCGAGCGGAGCCGCGCGAGCTCGCCCTGCCGCACGAGCCGCGCCACCTGCCGGCCGACGTCCTCGCCCGGGATGAACTCCTCGGTGAAGATGCCCCACTCGGCGAAGTAGCCGCCGAACTGCTCGACGAGCGGCGGCGGCGCGCCCGCGGCCAGGAGCCAGGCCACCTCCTGGCGCAGCGACGCGTAGTTCATCTGCTCGGCGACGTTCACCGCGACCTCGAAGACCTCCTTCGCCCGCGTGTGCACCGACAGTCGATAGACCGCCTTCCCGTGCTCGCGCCCGAGGAGCGTGACGTTCGCGCCGCCCGGAGGGATGTCGCCGAGCGAGAGGAGCACGCCCTTGCCCAGGAGGAAGACCGAGGCGCGGACGATGGTGTTGTCCTCGAGCGCCTGGAGGAGGTGGCTGCGGGCCTCCGGGGGGATGCCCTCCTCGAACACCAGGACGTCCTTCCACCCGTACTCGGCGCCGGTCTGGGGATCGATGGCGAGGCGCAGGTTGGGGCCGACCCAGTTCGAGAAGCCGCGGCGGAGGCGGTCCATCTCCTCGGCGGCGCGGGCGGCGAGCTCGGCGTCGTCGTGCAGCGCGAGCCGGGCGAGCGGGACGCGGACCCGGGAGAAGTAGACCGGGTGCGCGATCGCGCAGGCGGTGAGGAGGCGCATGACGCCGACGACGAGCCGGCGGTCGGAGGGATCGTCCGGGGCGGCGCCCTTCGACGCGCTCACGGAGAGCGGGGGCTGCTGCGCGTTCAGCTCGGCGAGGAGCACCTGGACCTGGGCGTCGCTGAGACCCCGCTCGCCCAGGTCGGCGAGGTCCTCGTCGCGGAGGGCGATCGATCCGAGCCGGTCGAGGAAGAGGCGGAGCGTGGCCAGGGTCTCGGAGGGCTCCTCGTTCGCGAGCAGGACGCGGAAGGCGCGGCGGCGGACGTCGTCGTCCGGCGCGTCGGCGGCGCGTCGCAGGAGGGCGCGGCAGAGGATGGCCTGGTCGCTCTGCGCGGCGGCGAGGCCGACATGGAGGTGGCTGATGGCGCGGCGGGCCTCGGGCCGCTCCGCCCGGAGGAGCTCGCCAGCCGCGTGGATCGAGGCGAAGGTCACCTCGCCCCGCTCCACCACGTCGAGGAGCTCGGGCACGCGCGCCGGGTCGGGCGGCGCCCAGAGGCGCGGGTCCAGGCGGAGCTCGCTCCCGGAGCCCTTGCGCTTGCGGGCCACGAGCGAGAGGAACGCCTCCTCGCCCAGGAAGCGCCGCAGGGGCTCGTTGCCCACCCAGAGCGCGGGCCGGGAGAGGAGCGCTCCCAGATCGAGGACGCTCCCTTCTGCGCAATACGCCAGGTCGCCGATCCGGAGCGCGCCTGGTGCCTCCGGCGCCGCCTCGACCCGGAGGGCGCGGCTCCCGGCGCGGAGCTCGTCGCCCTCGAGCGAGACCTCGTGCTGGAGCACCGACAGCTCGCGCAGCACCCAGTTCGGGATGCGCAGGAAGCGGCCGTCCACCGGGAGCGCGAGGTGGCGCTGCTCGTACATCCGCTCGACGAGGTCCTCCCAGTTCTTCTCCACCACCTCGCGCTTGAAGCTGGACTTGTGCGTGAGCTCCCCGTGCTCCTGGTCGAGGGCGCGCGGCAAGATCTGGAACGTGACCACCCGCTCGAAGGGCGCGAGAAACCGGTTGGCGCTGGCGACGAGCGAGGAGAGGAGCTCGGTCAGCTCCCGTGGCGAGCGCCCCTCGGCGGCCTTCGGGTTGGGCCAGACGAGGAGGGTGTTGTACTCACGGTGGTCGCCGACCAGGAAGGACTGCGACACCGCCTCGAAGTCGCGGAAGAGGTTCTCCACGCGCTGCGGGGCGATCGTCTGGCCCTGGCGGTTCTTGTAGATCTCCTTCTTCCGGCCTGTGATGGAGAGGTGGCCCTCGGGCGTCTCGGCGAAGAGGTCCTCGGTGTGGAACCAGCCCTCGGCGTCGAGCCCCTGCTCCTCGTCGCCGGGGCGGAGGTAGCCCGGCGAGACGTACGGGCCGCGGACGAGGAGCTCGCCGTCGTCGGCCCGGCGGCACTCGATGCCCGGCAGCGGCCTGCCCACCGAGCCGTCCACGTACTCGCCGGGCGGGGTCATGGTGATGCCGCCGGTGGCCTCGGTCATGCCGTAGCCGGAGCAGAGCTCGGTGCCGGCCCCGTGGAACGCGCGGAAGACGGTCGGGTCGAGGTAGCCGGCCGCGGAGATGCCGTACCGGAGCCGGCCCCCGGTGATCGACCGAAGGTGCATGGCCAGATCGTCCGGGTCGTCGGAGGCGGCCTCCCAGACCGCCGCCTCGTGGAGCTCCATCCACTTCTTGGGGACGGAGATGAAGATGGTGGGGCGGACCTGCCGGTAG
>JAEZXM010000491.1 GCA_023419875.1 Pseudomonadota bacterium
CGCCCGAGCCGCCCCCGGCGCCCCCCAATGCGCCCAAGCCGCCGAAGCAGCCGAAGGACGTGGAGATCGAGATCGCCGACGTGGCGAAGGACGCCAGGGCGGCGAAGGAGGGCGCAGCCGCAAAGGAGGCGGGCGCGGCCAAGGAAGGCGCCGCCGCGAAGGAGGGCGCCGCCGCGAAACAGACCGACGAGGCCGCGGCCAAGGCCGCCGCCGCCGAGGCGAAGGAGATCGAGGAGGCGCTCGACCTGCGGCGCAACTTGAAGAACAAGCCTCGCAAGGATCCGCCGCCCAAGCCCTCGCGCGCGGAGCGCCGCCAACCGAAGGGAGGCCGCGAGGAGCTCGTCGCCCCCGGGGCGAAGGAGCCCGGGGTGCACCCGGTCCGCGCCGTCGCGCGGCCCGCCGAGCGCGCCGGAGGGCTCGCCGCCCAGGCGAATGCCGAGCGCCGGCTCCGGGAGTTCGTCGGCCGGAACGCGAAGGCGGCCGAGGCCGCGAAGAAGCTCGATCGGCTGAAGTGCGGGGAGCTCGCGCTGGACGTCGCCGAGGAGTTCGCGTCGGCCCGGCGGCAGGGGCGGAAGCTGCTCCAGAAGATCGCGGAGCTGCCCGAGGCGGAGATCCAGGGCCTCGCCGCCGCCCGCCGCGCGCTGCTCAAGGAGCCGGTGGTGCTGAAGCTTCGCGGCGCGACCTCGCAGATGGACTGGCTCGATCTCCTCCGCATCCCGAAGGAGGGGCGCTCCGATCTCCTGAAGCTCGTCGCCCGCGTCGAGCCTGCGGTGGACTCGGGGCTCGCGAGGGCGCTCGCCCGGGCGATGGCCAGCGGCGAGTTCGCCCTCCAGGGCGGCCTCGGGCAGTTCCACGCGGCGGCCCACCTCCTCGACGAGTACGGGTCGATGGGGATCCGCATGGTGATGGAGGAGCCCGTCCACCACGCCAGGCTCGGCCTGCGCGAGGTGGACATCCGCGCGACGCTCGGCAACGGCCTGCACCTCGACATCGAGGTGAAGACGTACCTCGGCCAGCTCACGATCTACGATCACGTGCGCGGCCAGATCGTGAAGGACCTGGCGCTCCACGCGAAGGGCGGCTGGGAGAACCTCCGCTACCTGTTCAGCCCGAACGTCCGGGAGGACCTCCACGTCTTCCGCAGGGCGATCCAGGACGCGTTCACCACCTCGGAGGTGCGCAAGGCCGTGAAGGCGGCGGGGATGGACGAGGCGGTGGCGTTCCAGAGGCTGCTCGACCGGCTCGACGACACGACGAACCCGCTCGTGGACGTCTATCTCTTCGCGGTGCTGCCGTAGGCCGATAGAGCTCGCGCCCTCGTCGTGGCGGCTGCGTCACGTCGACGATCGCACCACCAGCGTCGGCTCCAGGAGAAGGCGGGCGGGCTTCTCGAGGATGGCCGCGCGCTCGGCCGTGGCGAGCCGAACTGCCTCCTCCGCCATGATCTCGATCGGCTGTCGGATGGTGGTGAGCGGCGGGTCGCAGATGCCCGCGAGCGGGCTGTCGTCGTAACCGACCACGGCGATCTGTTCCGGGATCTTCAGGCCCCTCTTCCGCGCCTCGGCGAGGAAACCGATGGCGCAGGCGTCGCCGGCGGCGCAGAACAGGCCGTCAATCTTGCTGCCGGGGCGGAGGAGCTTCGGCAACGCATCCACCCCATCCTTGCGCGAGTAATCCGGCGCATCGACGACGTTCGCCGGCGCGAGCGCCACGCCCCTTTCCCGGAGCGCATTCTCGAACCCGCGCATTCGCTGCTCGGCGTTGTAGTCGTTTCGCGCGCGCGGCCCTCCGAAGACGAGCGCGAGCGAGCGCCGGCCCTGCTCGAGGAGGTGCTGGCCCGCGATGTATCCGCCCTTGGCGTTGTCGGACGCGACGGTGGACGCGCCCGGCACCTCGGTATCCACGAGGATGAACGGTATGCCCGCTTCCGCAAACGCGGAGACGGTCTCGCGGGTGGGCACGAGGCAGAGCGCGAGCACGGCGACCGGGCGGGAGGGCCCGTCGAGGAACTTCATGAACCGGGGATGCTGTATGCCGTCGGCGGGAAGGGACTCGGGGATCAAGCACTCGTCGATCGTGTACCCCTGGGGCAAGTGCCTCCGGACCTGCGCGTAGACGAGCCCCTGGAACTTGGAGCCGAAGGTCCGGGCGGCCACCACGATTCGGGCATCCATGTGCTCTCCGCGGCGTCAGGGTGAGACTCGACCGTCGGGAGAATGGTACCACCGCGCCGCCTCGCCATGCGCCAGCCTCTCTGGCGCTGCTTCGTCTCCTCTCCGGCGGCGAGGCGTCGCGACCTATGCGAGAAGACGTGGGCCGACCGCCCAGGCGAGGGAGCACATGCCGCGGCGTCAACGCCCAGACCGCCACTCGAGGAGGCATTGCGATGGCCAGCCGAGGAGTCTTCTTCGCTTGAGCGCCGCGTACGCGCCCTCCGGGACGCGACCCAGGGCCCGGCGGGGCAGATCGGGCAATCGCACTCGTTCACGTCGACGATCGCACCACCAGCGTCGGCTCGAGGAGAACGCGGGCGGGCTTCTCGAGGATGGCCGCGCGCTCCGCCGTGGCGAGCCGAACCGCCTCCTGGGCCATGAGCTCCATCGGCTGGCGGATGGTGGTGAGCGGCGGCTCGCAGATGCCGGCCAGCGGGCTGTCGTCGTAGCCGACCACGGCGATCTGCTCCGGGATCTTCGCGCCCTTCGCCCGCGCCTCGCCGAGGAAGCCGATGGCGCAGGCGTCGCCGGCGGCACAGAACAGGCCGTCGATCTTGTGGCCCGGGCGAAGGAGCTTCGCCACGGCGTCCAGGCCATCCTTGCGCGAGTAATCCGGCGCATCGACGATGTTCGCCGGCGCGAGCGCCACGCCCGCCTCGACGAGCGCCTTCTCGAAGCCGCGCCACCGCTGCTCGGCGTTGTAGTCGTTTCGGCCGCGCGGCCCACCCCAGATGAGCGCGGGCGTGCGCCGGCCCTGCTTGATGAGGTGCTGGCCGGCCAGGTACCCGCCCTTGTGGTTGTCGGAGGCGACGGTGGACGAGCCCGGCACCTCGCCATCCACGAGGATGAACGGTATGCCCGCCTCGGCGAACGCGGCGACGGAAGCGACCGCGGGCACGACGCAGAGCGAGATCAGGGCGACCGGCCGGGAGGACCCCTCGAGAAGCTTCAACAGCCGGGGTTGCTGTTGCGCGTCGTCGGGCAGCGCCTCCGGCATCAGGCACTCCTCGATCGTGTACCCCTGGGGCAAGCTCCTGCGGAGGTGAGCGTAGACGAGCCCCTGGAACTTCGACCCGAAGGTCCGGGAGATCACCGCGATTCGGGCATCCATGTGCGTCTCCGACTGCACTGGCCGACGCTCGTACGACGAACTCGGTCAAGGTGGGCTGATCTGCCAGCACCCGGCGACCCGGGACGACACGCTGGCGCGCTGTGTCAGGTGAGCATTCGATGTGCCACGTGGCGGCTTCGTATCCCGCTCTTCGCCTTGGAGACTCGAAAGCGCTCCGTGGGGTGCCCCTCCACCCAGGGTCGAGTCGAGGGGTTCGGAAGTCTTCAGGTGCCAGCGGCGACGGCCGACGTACCGCGGTCGGCACGGAGCGCCCACGCGGTCCAGAGGCCACCTGCGAAGTCGACGACGCCGAACGGCACGACCGTGGGGGCGGCCATCCCGAGCGCGGCGAAGACGACGAGCGCGACGAGCACGAGCGTCCGCGTGACGATGGTGACCCGGAACAGCGAGACCTGTTCGGTGCGGGCCGCGAACCAGTACAGGAGGCCGAGGTCGAACACGACGACGCCCAGCACCCTGATCCACACCTCGCTCGTCTCCGGCACGCGGAAGACGGACAGCAAGACGTTCGGGGCGAACACGAGGACCACCCCGAGGATGGCGAGATACACGCCGAACCAGCGAACGCTGCGAGCCGCTCTGGACATGACACCCTCTCTTCTGGGCCGACCGTCGACCCGTGCGTTGGAACCGAACCCGGCGCCGCAAATGCTGAACTCGGTCCGAGCCCCAGGGTGAGGGTTCTTGGGGCTCGCCGGGAGGACCTAGCTCGTTGGGACCTGCTCTCGGCGCACGGTCACGACGGCGAACGCCACGACGAACGTGAGGCTCAAGAGCAGCACGATCGTCGGCGCCGGCGCGCTGTCGAGAAAGAAGGAGAGGTATACGCCGAGGACCGAGGCGGCCACCGCGACCAGGGTGGCGACGGCCAGCATCGCGCCGAAGCGCCGCGTCGCGAGGAGCGCGATCGCGCCGGGCGCGATCAGCATCGCGATGGAGAGGATGATGCCGACCGCCTTCAGCGCGCCGACGATGGTCAGCGACAGCACCGACAGGAGGCCGTAGTGCAGGAGCCGCACCGGGAGCCCCACCGCCCTCGCCTGCGTCGGGTCGAAGGCATGCAGGAGCAGATCGCGCCACTTGAGCAGCAGGACCCCCACCGCGAGGAGCGCGATCGCCGCCGTCTGGCGGATGTCGGCCCAGCTCACGCCCAGCATGTCGCCGAAGAGGATGTGGTCGAGGTGCACGTGCGTCTGGATCTTCGTGTAGAGCACGATCCCGAGCCCGAACATCCCCGAGAACACGATCCCCATCACCGTGTCCTGCTTGATCCGGCTGTTCTCCTTCAGGAAGCCGGTGCCGAGCGCGCACGTCATGCCCGCCGCGAACGCGCCTGCGGCGAGCGGGATCCCGAGGATGTACGCGAGCACGACGCCGGGGAGCACCGCGTGCGCGACCGCATCGCCCATCAGCGACCAGCCCTTCAGCACCAGGAAGCACGAGAGCAGCGCCGCGGGAACCGCGACGAGGACGCCGATGACGAGGGCGAGCCGCATGAACTCGAACTCGAGAGGTCGCAGCAGGACGTCGACGACGCCGCTCACGGCGCGGCCTCCAGCGCCCGGGCGGCGCGGCGCCGGGAGGCCAGGAACCCGTGCTTGGGTCCGAACGTGAACGCCGCCAGGAAGATCAGCGTCTGCAGGACCACGATGATCCCGCCGGTGGCGCCGTCGAGGTAGTAGCTGGCGTAGGCCCCGACGAGGCTGGTGAGCGACCCGATGGCGACGCTCAGCACCAGCAGCCGGGGGAACCGGTCGGTCAGGAGGTACGCCGTCGCCCCGGGCGTCACCACCAGGGCGATGACCAGGAACGCCCCCACGGTCTGCAGCGCGGCCACCGTGCAGGCGGCCAGCAGCGTGAAGAAGACGGTCTTCCAGATGGTCGGGTTCAGGCCGACCGACCGGGCGTGGCTCTCGTCGAAGAAGGTGACCATCAGGTCCTTCCACTTCGCGAGCAGGATGACCAGCGAGACGAAACCGATGATGGCGAGCTGCAGCACGTCCGCGGGCGTGATGGCGAGGATGTTGCCGAGGACGATCGTCTGGACGTCGACGGCGGTCGGCGAGAGCGAGACCATGAACAGTCCGAGCCCGAAGAAGGACGTGAAGATGAGGCCGATGACGGCGTCCTCCTTCAGGCGCGTGCGCTGGTTCACGAACAGCATCGCGCCCGCCGCGAGCCCGCCCGCGAGGAACGCGCCGATCGAGAACGGCAGGCCCAGCATGTACGCGCCGGCGACCCCGGGGACGATGGAGTGGGACAGCGCGTCGCCGATCAGCGACCACCCCTTGAGCATCAGGAACGCCGAGAGGAACGCGCACACGCCGCCGACCAGCGCGGCGACCCACATCGCATTGCGCATGTAGCCGTAGGCGAGCGGCTCGAGGAGGAGGTCCACTACGTGCCCCCCTCTTCCTTCTTCCCCTGGCCCCCGTAGAGGACCAGCGGCCGTTCGTAGTCCATCAGCACGCCCACGGGCCTGGCCGCGCCCGTCGGCTGGCCGGCAAGATCGAGGTGGCGCAGCGGGGCCCCGAAGGGCGCCTCGAGGTTGGCCTGCGTGAAGATCTCGGCGGTCGGACCGTAGG
>JAEZXM010000535.1 GCA_023419875.1 Pseudomonadota bacterium
CCGCCGTCTGGGCGAACACGTCTCCGCCGCCGCGGGTCGAGGCGAGGCGCCGGAGGTGACGCCCGCACGGGCCCAGCGACGCCATGATCTCCGCGTGCACCTCCGGCTCGGCGTTCCCCTGGGCGACGTAGTAGCGGATCCACCGCGTCTCGGACTCCTCGGTGGCGCCGCACACCGGACACCCGTCCTGCGCGAGCAGGGCGAGCGCGCGCTCCTCCCGCGACCCGGGTGCGCCCTCGGGGGCCGTGAGCAAGCCGGCCAGACGATCCTTGAGTCCCGACCAGAGCGGGTTCTTCACGGGGACAGTGTACCCGTGAAGCGGGCCATGCTGGGGCCGCGGCGCACGGCGGCGGCCACGACGGCTCCCGGCGACGCGCGGGGCCTTCTTGACGCGCGCACGGCGACCTAGGTTGCGGCCAGGCTCGAGCTCGACCCGACCCGCCGCGGGCGGCGTCGCCACGGGCCGGGGTGGGACCCTTGCGGCTCGGCGCGTTCGTCATCCACGGCGACAACGGCGCCACGCTGGGGCGCTGCCTCGACTCCCTCGCGCAGGTCGCCGAGAACTGCGTGGCGGTGGACACGGGGTCCTCCGACGGCTCCGCGGCCCTGGTCCGAGCCCGAGGTTTCCGGCGCGTCGAGCTTCGCTGGGAAGGGTACGGCGCCGCCCGCGCCCGGGGCGCGGAGGCGCTCCGCGATTGCGACTACGTCTTCTTCCTCGACTCGGACGAGTGGCTCGAGCCCCCCGCGGTCGAGGCACTGCGGGCCTGGAAGGCCGCGGGGCCGACCGCCCCCCACTACACGCTCGTCCGCCGGGACTGGGCCGTCCTCGGCGGACGGAGATTCCTGTACCGCACGGAGCGGCACGTCCGCCTCGTCCGCCGCGACCTCGCGAGGTGGACGCCGGAGATGATCGTGCACGAGACGCTCCCCCGGGCGGAGACGATCCGCCTGCCCATCGCGCTCGAGCACGGGTTCGCCGACGACGTGGAGGCCATGCGCGCCAAGGCGGAGCGGTACGCGCTCCTCTGGGCGATCCGGTTCCGGCGGACGCGGCGCCGCGTGAAGCCGCCCGCGCTCCAGCACCTCGCGCACCTCCTCCGCGAGATCCTGCTCAAGGGGGCCGCGTTCCGCGGTGGCCTCCCCGCCGTCCAGCTCGCGCGCGCGATCGCCTTCAACCACGCCCGGAAGTACGAGCTGCTCCGGTCCGTCCGCGCCGGCGGCTACCCCGAGCTCGTCCGCGCCTACGACGAGGGCCGGCTTCACGAGCTCTTCCGCTTGCTGGACGGCGCGGCCCCGTACGGTCCCCGCGCCGCCGAGGCGCGGGCCCGGAGCTCCTCAGCCCGCGCGGCGCCCGCCCCGCAGGCGCTCCCATCGGTCGTCCACCGGGCCGCCCGCCGCGAGCGATTGCCAGATCCAATCCCGCGCCCCGCGGGCGGATAACGATGGCGCGAGCGCGGCCGCCCGGGCCCGGAACGGGACCTGCACCTCGGGCCTCGCGAGCGCGGAGGCCCCGGCCCGGAACGCGCGCCGCTCGTACGGGACGGTGAGGCCGATGCCGGTCCGGCCGACGAACCGCGCGGCGGCGGTGTCGGGGTGGCCGACCACCAGCACCGGCAGGTGCGCGGCGGCGGTGGTGTAGACGAGCTTGCTCGGGAGCGAGAGGCGCGCGATCGCGGCGCCGTCGTCGTCGGCGTCGAGCGTCCCCGTCGGCAGGACCGCGAATGCGGCCCGGCGAAGCTCCGCCACGAGCGCCGCGTCCGGAAGCCCCTTCCGGCGGCGGATGCCCGCGCGCAGGAGCTCCGCCTCGTCGAGGGCGTGCCAGCCGAGGCCCGAGCTCGAGTACCAGTCGATCTCCACGCCGCTCCCTTCGAGGATCTCGCAGAGCCCTCCGAGCCAGCGCCGACCCCAGACGTTCCCGATCATGACCCCGCGCCCTCCGTGCGAGGGCGGCGCGGGCGCGTGTTGCACCAGCGCGGGGTCGATCACCGGCGGGACGAAGGCGAACGGCACGCCGAACTTGGCCTGGTAGGCGTCGCAGAGCTCCTGGGAGACCGCCAGGCGGAGGGCCGAGCGCTCGAACAGCTCGCCGAGTGGAACGTCGTCGAGGGCCGGGGAGAACACGTTCCGGTCGTCCATCACCCAGGTGCAGAGCGGACCTCCTCCGGCATCGAGGAGCGCGAGCGCGGTCCGGACGTCGTCGGGGCGATACGGGACCGCGAGGATCCGCCGCACCGGGTTGTCGCCCAGCACGTCGCGGACCCGGCGAAGCGCGGCGGCGCGGGCGCCGTCCGGCTGCAGGAGGCGGGCGCTAAAGACGCCGAACCGCTGGCGGCCGTCGTAGTCGTCCCGGGAGCGGATCGAGACGAGATCGGGGGTGTCCCCGAGGAGGCGCGCGAGGAGCACGCCCGTGCCGTGGAGCTCGTTCACCTCCGCGTGGGAGACGACGACGTCCACGGGACGCCCCGGGTGGCGCAGTTGCCAGGCGCGCCTGCGACTCGACTCGCGTACGCGCACCCACCAGCGGGCCACCGCTCTTCGCCCCATCTCCGCGCCTCCTTCCCTCGCTCGCCGTCGATACACTGATAGTTCAGCGCGCTTCGCGCCGGGAGTCCGGGACCCGATGCTCCTCTCCCTCGTCGTGCTCACCTGTGACCGTCCCGACGCCCTCGAGCTCGTCCTGCGGGGTGTCGCACGCCAGCGCGTCGCTCCCTGCGAGGTGATCGTGAGCGAGGACGGCGCCTCGCGCGGGACCCTCGCCTGCATCGAGCGCCTGCGGTCGCGGATGCCGGCGCCGCTCGTCCACCTCACCCAGGAGCGCAGGGGGCGGGGCGCGTGCCGGGCACGGAACCGGGGCATCGCCGTGGCGTCGGGCGACTACGTCGTGTTCCTCGACGGTGACATGGTGCCCGGGCCGGACTTCGTGGCCGACCACGCCGCCTTCGCCCGCCGGGGATGCTTCGCGCAGGGCTCGCGCGTGCTCCTTCCGGAGCGGCTCACCCGGGAGCTCCTCGAGACGCGGCGGATCGACGTGTCGTTCTACGAGGCGGGGCTGGAGCGCCGGCGGCACCTGTTCCGGTCGCCGCCGCTGCGCGACCTGTGGGGCCGCGCGCACCGGCGCCGCGGCGGGGTGAAGAGCTGCAACCTCGCATTCTGGCGCGACGACCTCGCCGCGCTCGGCGGCTTCGAGGAGACCTTGCTGGGGTGGGGTCTGGAGGACGCCGAGATCGCGCAGCGGGCCTTTCACCTCGGGTTGTGGCGCAGGGATCTCAGGATGGGCGCGGTGGCGCTGCACCTCTGGCACCCGCCGTCCGTGCTGCGGGAGGACAACCCGAACTGGGGAGTGATCCGCGAGGTGGAGCGCACCGGCCGCGTGCGCTCCCTCCGCGGCCTGAAACCCGACCCAATGAAACCCGACCCAGAGGTCCGCCAGACGGACGGCGGCCGCGCGGCGGCCGGGGGCGGGGATGAAGGTTCCGGGCGGGGAAATGGGGGGCGGTGAACGTCAAGTCCGCCTG